>NZ_JBJYIN010000022.1:0-76745 GCF_046237015.1 Pectobacterium hainanensis | reverse complement strand
GATTTTTACACAGCCACTGGATCGGTCAACCGATCCTTAACTGATCGGCATTACTCTCTGAAGCCGAGCGGTTTTTTAGGCAAATCAGGTGCGGAACTCATCGAGGCGCGGGCATCCATGCCCATAATGACGCCGGATAGATTTAAGCAGCCAACATCAATCAAAAATCAGTGTTGCAAAAATGGTGGGGACCATAGATTTTCTCCCCAATATTGCAGAAAGGATTGAGAAGGGCATCATTTAGCCGTCAGCGACCGAGCTGACGTTTTTTATGACATGGGTCACTCTTCAGACGTGTGCTGAGCGAGAATATTTCTTTTGTACTTTAATTCGTTTATGCTGGCTGAAGCGTTTCAGTTCTAATATTAGCGACCTTCCTGGAGAGGATTGCTGGCATAACATACAGACCATGCCCAACAGAGTAGCGTTGTAGCTAACAACGCCGCACTTGATGTAAGAAGGGGATATTCTATGATGATGGCACGATCACAATGACACAGAGAATTTCATGACGGTCCGTATTGCAATAAACGGTTTTGGGCGAATTGGTCGTAGTGTTTTACGTGCGCTGTATGAGTCAGGCCGCCGGGCAGAAATTAGCGTTGTGGCTATTAATGAACTCGCGAGTGCCGAAGGTATTGCTCATTTGCTTAAATACGATTCGAGCCATGGTCGTTTCCCTTGGGATATCCGCCAAGAGTGTGACCAATTATATGTGGGAGACGATTGTATTCGTCTGCTGCATCAGGCGGACGTTGAACCGCTACCCTGGCGTGAATTAGGTGTTGATATCGTATTGGATTGTAGTGGTGTTTATGGCAGTCGTGCTGACGGTGAAGCGCATTTAGCGGCAGGAGCGAAAAAGGTCCTGTTTTCGCATCCGGGAACGTCGGATTTAGATGCAACGGTGGTATTTGGCGTGAATCATCAACAACTCAAAGCCGAGCATCGTATCGTTTCCAATGCCTCCTGCACAACGAATTGCATTATACCTATCATCAAGCTGTTGGATGATGCCTTTGGGATTGAGAACGGAACGGTCACCACCATCCATTCCTCAATGAACGATCAGCCAGTCATTGATGCGTATCACCACGATCTTCGACGTACTCGCGCGGCCAGTCATTCTATCATCCCCGTGGATACCAAACTTTCTGCTGGGATCACGCGAATTTTTCCGCAGTTTCTCGATCGTTTTGAAGCGATATCAGTCCGCGTTCCTACGATCAATGTGACGGCGATTGATTTAAGCGTTAGTGTAAAAACCGCAGTAAATGTAAATGAAATTAATGCATTATTGCAAAAATCAGCGCATGAATCATTTCGTGGTATAGTTGACTATACCGAATTGCCGTTAGTTTCGGCCGATTTTAACCATGATCCACACAGTGCTATTGTTGATGGCACACAGACTCGGGTCAGTGGTCAGCATCTGATTAAAACACTGGTCTGGTGCGACAATGAATGGGGTTTTGCCAACCGAATGTTGGATACAACACGGGCGATGGCAGCCTGCGGTTTCTAGTACGACGGTGTTGATCAGGGATCAATGTCTCGCTCAAGCGACTTTAAAAGAGAATCAACAAGAGGATTCACCATGTCTGTAATTAAGATGACCGATCTGGATCTGGCTGGAAAACGTGTGCTGATCCGTTCGGATCTGAACGTTCCAGTAAAAGAAGGTAAAGTGACGTCTGACGCGCGTATCCGCGCTTCTCTGCCAACCATCGAGCTGGCCCTGAAACAGGGCGCTCGCGTGATGGTGACTTCCCATCTGGGACGTCCAACAGAAGGGGAATATAACGAAGAGTTTTCCCTGTTGCCGGTAGTTAACTATCTGAAAGAAAAACTTTCCTCTCCGGTACGTCTGGCCAAGGATTATCTGGACGGCGTTGATGTTGCAGAGGGTGAGCTCGTTGTGCTGGAAAACGTTCGTTTTAATAAAGGCGAGAAAAAAGACGACGAAGTTCTGTCCAAGAAATATGCAGCTTTGTGTGATGTGTATGTCATGGATGCGTTCGGCACGGCCCACCGTGCTCAGGCGTCGACTCATGGCGTAGGTAAGTTCGCACCGATCGCGTGTGCTGGCCCGCTGTTGTCTGGCGAGCTGGATGCGTTGGGCAAAGCACTGGGTAACCCTGCTCGTCCAATGGTCGCTATTGTCGGTGGCTCCAAAGTTTCAACCAAACTGACAGTACTGGATTCCCTGTCCAAAATAGCGGATCAACTGATTGTTGGTGGTGGTATTGCCAACACGTTTGTTGCTGCTCAAGGCCACAATGTGGGCAAATCACTGTACGAAGCGGATCTGATTCCAGAAGCGAAAAAATTGCTGGAAACTTGCGATATTCCGGTTCCTAGCGATGTTCGTGTTGCGTCTGAGTTCTCTGAAACGGCAACGGCGACGTTGAAATCTGTTACTGCCATCAAGGACGAAGAACAGATTCTGGATCTGGGTGACGTTTCTGCAGAACGTTTGGCTGAAATTCTGAAAAACGCCAAAACGATCCTATGGAATGGTCCTGTCGGCGTATTCGAATTCCCGAACTTCCGCAAAGGTACTGAGATTGTTGCCAGAGCCATTGCTGAAAGCGATGCCTTCTCTATTGCTGGTGGTGGTGACACACTGGCTGCGATTGATCTGTTTGGTATTGCTGACCAAATATCCTACATTTCTACTGGTGGCGGCGCTTTCCTTGAATTCGTCGAAGGGAAAAAACTGCCAGCGGTTGTCATGCTGGAAGAACGTGCCAGACAGTAATGTTTTAAGCGGGGTGTAATCTAATTACCGCCGCTTCAGCTACTCTGGCAGGCGATGCCGGAGTAGCTTGTCGATTTAAACATCGATTTCTCTAACCCTCCACGGCCAACGAAACAGGACACGTAACATGTCTAAAATTTTTGATTTCGTAAAACCTGGTGTCATCACTGGTGATGACGTTCAGAAAGTTTTCGCAGTAGCAAAAGAAAACAAATTTGCTTTGCCAGCAGTGAACTGTGTCGGTAACGACTCAATCAACTCTGTGCTGGAAGCCGCAGCCAAAGTGCGTGCGCCGGTTATCGTGCAGTTTTCTAACGGTGGTGCTGCATTTATCGCGGGTAAAGGTCTGAAAGTCGAAGGCCAGCAGGCGGCAATTTTGGGTGCGATTTCTGGTGCTCACCATGTTCATCAGATGGCTGAACACTACGGTGTGCCGGTTATTCTGCATACTGACCATTGCGCTAAGAAACTGCTGCCGTGGTTGGATGGCCTGTTGGATGCAGGGGAAAAACATTTCGCTGCAACGGGCAAACCTCTGTTCTCTTCACATATGATCGACCTGTCAGAAGAGTCATTAGAAGAAAACATTGAGATTTGCAGTAAGTATCTGGCACGTATGGCCAAGCTGGATATGACGCTGGAAATTGAATTAGGCTGTACTGGCGGTGAAGAAGATGGTGTAGATAATAGCCATCTGGATAATTCTGCGTTATACACCCAACCGGAAGATGTCGCTTACGCTTACGAAAAACTGAGCGCTATCAGCCCACGCATTACGATTGCGGCTTCCTTCGGTAACGTTCACGGTGTTTACAAGCCGGGCAACGTACAACTGACGCCGAAAATTCTACGTAATTCTCAGGATTATGTGTCTGAGAAATATAACCTTCCTCACAATAGCCTCGACTTTGTGTTCCACGGTGGCTCCGGTTCTTCTGCTGAAGAGATTAAAGAAGCTGTCGGCTATGGTGTGGTTAAAATGAACATCGATACCGATACCCAATGGGCTACATGGGAAGGTATCCTGCACTACTATCAGAAAAACGAACATTACCTGCAAGGGCAGTTGGGCAACCCGGAAGGTGCTGATAAGCCTAACAAAAAATACTACGATCCACGTGCGTGGCTGCGTGCTGCACAAAACACCATGGTGGTACGTTTAGAAAAAGCCTTCAAAGAACTGAACGCGGTTGACGTTCTTTAACTAAGATTCTTGAGGGTTCATTTATCAAGGCTCCTGTGGGAGCCTTAATTTTATCCGTAGGTTGCGGTTTTGGTGTGAACGCTATTGTCTTGATAACGAGATTGTTTTGATAACGAGATCGTTTCGATAGCGAGCAAAAAACAGGAGAGGTTAAGTGGAAGAACTAAATGTTGGTGTGGAACAAGCGACGGGATGGTTAGTGAGCCATCAGGATATACTTATACAGTATGCGGTGAATATTGTTGCCGCATTGCTGACGTTGATTGTCGGGCTCGTTATTGCGCGATTTGTCTCGGGAACATTGAATAAATTACTGCTGAGTCGTTCTATTGACTCAACGGTGGCCGATTTCCTTTCTGCTCTGGTGCGTTACGGCATTATTGCTTTTACGCTGATTGCGGTGCTCAGCCGTGTAGGGGTACAAACAGCATCGGTGATTGCCGTGTTGGGTGCCGCGGGGTTGGCTGTAGGTTTGGCATTGCAGGGTTCGCTGGCGAATTTTGCCGCTGGCGTGTTACTGGTGACTTTTCGCCCTTTTCGCATTGGGGAATGGGTCGATCTTGGTGGTGTTGCGGGCACTGTTACCCAAGTACAAATTTTTTCCACCACGCTACGAACGGCTGATGGCAAAATTATTGTGGTGCCAAATGGCAAAGTGATTGCGGGTAATATCATTAATAGCTCACGTGAGCCGGATCGCCGTACCGAGATTATTGTTGGCGTGGCGTATAGTGCAGACATTGATGTCGTAAAAACGTTGCTAGGCGATATTATCGCCGCAGACAAACGCATTCAGCACAGTAAAGGTGTGACCATTCGTCTGAACGAAATGGCGGCGTCATCACTGAATTTTGTTGTTCAAGTGTGGACAACTAACGGAGATGCACAGGTGGTGTACTGGGATCTGTTGGAAAGTTTTAAACGTGTACTGGATGAGCACCGTATCGGGATTCCCTATCCTCAGATGGATGTACATCTTCACCATGTCGAGAACGAGTTAACAAACTAACCGCTCGAATAATTATCCGAGAGTCTTCTATTCTCTCGGATGATTGCGTTATAGCGTTCGATCAGAGCATGTCCACGACTTCCTTATTAGCATTTCTAATGAATGATTAGAAACATCCATTTCATCTAATATTTTTCTCTTTGTATGATGCAACCGTTGAATGGGCTCTGGCAGGCTTTGGCCGTCTGTTTATTGCCGCTGCTGGTTGTCATGCTGTGACGTTGAGAAATATGCTCAGCGTTTTTTATAAGAGGAACAAAATGTTAGCTGTATTTTTACAAGGTTTTCTACTCGGTGCGGCAATGATTTTACCCCTAGGGCCGCAGAATGCCTTCGTGATGAATCAGGGGATCCGTCGCCAGTATCATTTGATGATCGCGTTACTGTGTTCGCTCAGCGACGTGGTACTGATTTGTGCGGGTATTTTTGGCGGAAGCGCTTTACTGAGCCAATCTTCGTTACTGATGGCGATGGTCACCTGGGGCGGTGTCGCGTTTTTATTGTGGTATGGTTGGGGGGCGATGAAGACCGCTTTCAGTAAAAACATATCGCTCGCCGATGCAGAGATCATGAAGCAGAGTCGCTGGCGTATTATTGTGACCATGCTGGCTGTGACCTGGCTCAACCCGCATGTCTATCTGGATACGTTTGTTGTTCTGGGAAGTGTGGGGAGTCAGTTCGGTACAGGGGCACGTAGCTGGTTTGCCATTGGAACGATTGTCGCCTCGTTTACCTGGTTTTTTTCACTGGCGCTACTGGCTGCCTGGCTTGCTCCCTGGCTAAATCGACCCCGTTCACAACGAATCATTAATTTGTTTGTTGGCGTAGTGATGTGGGGGATCGCGATCCAATTGGCTCGTCATGGTTGGTAATCGATAAGCCTGTTTGACGCCTTTTCCACAGTACTTTCTTCCCCTATTTTCAGGAATTCACCTATATTTTGTTGTGGCAGCGCTACGCTATGGTGGCTGCTGCAATCTATTATTTGCCTGTGCCTATTTTTATCAATAAGTATGGTTTACCAATGCAGTAAATGGGTTGTCGGCAGTGTCCGATAGCGTTTGCTGGTTGTGCTAATAAGCCATCTGGCCTTTAGCGATAAGAGAGAAATAAAGGAGAGACTGTGAAGCTGAAAGTATTAGCATTAGCTGCGATGGTGGGGTTCGGTTCATTACCGCTGGCGATTCAAGCGGCAGAATTGCCGGATGGCCCGCATATTGTTACGTCTGGCACGTCTAGCGTTGACGCTACCCCTGATATGGCCCGTCTGGCTATCGAGGTGAGCGTATCATCAAAAGATGCAGCCGATGCAAAAAAGCAGGTTGATGCACGTGTTGCTCAATATTTTGATTTCCTGGGAAAAAATGGTATTGAGAAGAAAGACATCAGCGCAGCCAACTTACGCACGCAGCCTGAATATGATTATCTGAAAACGGGCGGCTCTGTTCTGAAAGGCTATCGGGCGGTACGGCAGGTGGAAGTCACTTTGCGGCAGTTGGATAAGCTGAATGAACTCTTGGATGGCGCGCTGAAAGCAGGACTGAATGAAATCCGCACGGTTGATTTGGGGGTTGTAAACCCAGAAAGCTACCGTGAAGAGGCACGTAAAAAAGCGATAGAGCAGGCAACTACACAGGCGCAGTCTTTAGCTCAGGGCTTCAACGCTAAACTGGGGCCGATCTATAGCATCCGTTACCACGTCGCTAACTATCAACCTATGCCAATGGCCAGAATGTTTAAAACGGCCGAGGCTGCGGTACAAAGTGACGCTGCCCAAACGTATGAGCAGCAGACGATTCACTTTGACGATCAGGTTGATGTGGTATTTGAATTACAGCGCAACCCATAGCGCACGATCAAGACGCCTTTACGATTGTCTAAGTACCTGATGTCCATGCGCAAGCAGGGCATCAGTGACTTTTCTCATCATCCTGCTTTCCGGTGCGAAACGATGCCAATAGAGCATGCGGCGTTGAAATAACCCAGGAGTGAGGTCAATTAACTCGTTACTGCTCAACTCTTTCTCAATTTGCAGGTGTGGGATCATACAGCAGGTGGTTCCCTGCCGAGCTAATTGCACGAAGGCTTCTGATGAATTCACGATATGGCACGGTACGCTGCCGGGAGAGAGATCAAAATTTTGTTGTAGAAATGCCTGATGCATATCGTCAAGGTGATCGAACGCGACCGCTGGTGCGCGCAGTAGCGCTGAACGTGTTACACCATTTGGGAAGTAACGTTCGGCAAAAGAAGGCGAAGCGACAAAAAGGTAATCCAGAGCCCCCAGCTTATCGACCAGACAGCTTGGTAGCGGCTGTGGCTGAATACTTACTGCACCGACCACTTCACCACGCCGCAATCTTTCCTGCGTGCGCGTTTCATCTTCTACCTGCAAGTTCAGACGAATAGGGGAATCAACCAAGACCGGTTGCAATGCGGGCAAAAGCCAGGTAGCCAGACTGTCAGCGTTGACGGCCAGAGACAAAAGCAACGGAATATCGCTGTTGGTTTCATTACCCAGCCATTCTTCTTCCAGCAACTCGACTTGATGCAGCAGAGCCAGTAATTTCTGGCCTTGCTCGGTGGGGCGTGGCGGAATGGTCCTGACGAGTAGCGGCTGACCAAACAGGTTTTCCAACTGTTTAATACGTTGTGATACCGCGGATTGTGTAATGCACAATTTCTGTGCGGCGCGTTCAAAGCCCCGCTCACGTATTACGGCATCCAGAGCTTGAAGCGTTCGATAGTCCGGGCGTTTCATTGAAGTAAGTATTCCTCTGAATGAAGTCGGTTTTTTTTCACTATGCCACATTTTGCTGTGTTGACATGCAGAAATCTTATTTCCCCGTTTACGGTTCATGAAATAATGCACGGAAAACGTAGGGAATTTGCGCTATTTATTAGAAGGCATACTCTATAATATGCACCGTTTTTCGTATTAATGGACGTAAAGTGGACAAACTATGACACAAGATGAATTGAAAAAAGCAGTCGGATGGGCAGCATTGGATTACGTTCGTCCTGACACCATTGTCGGGGTGGGAACCGGTTCGACCGCTGCTCATTTTATTGATGCACTGGGTTCGATAAAGCATCAGATTAAAGGTGCGGTATCCAGTTCTGATGCTTCAACAGCCAAACTTAAAAGTTTGGGAATTCCCGTATTTGATTGTAATGACGTTGACTCCCTGGATGTGTATGTGGACGGCGCAGATGAAATCAACGGGCATATGCAAATGATTAAAGGCGGTGGCGCCGCGCTTACACGCGAAAAAATTATTGCGGCAATTTCTCGCCAGTTTGTCTGCATCGTCGATGCGTCGAAACAGGTCGATGTATTGGGCAAATTCCCGTTACCCGTTGAAGTGATTCCAATGGCCAGGGCTTACGTCGCACGCGAGTTAGCCAAGATGGGTGCCCAGCCCGTGTACCGTCAGGGCGTGGTAACGGATAATGGCAATATTATTCTGGATGTACACAATCTGAACATGATGGATGCCGTTGCTGTTGAGAATCATATCAATGGTATCGCGGGTGTCGTGACCGTTGGGCTGTTTGCTAATCGTGGTGCTGATGTGGCGTTGGTCGGGACAGCAGACGGCGTAAAAACGGTGGTTAAGTGAGTTTTAAATCGTTTCGGGGTCGGATGGGCTTTTGCGTCTAAAAATTTTTCTATAAAAAAGTTTTTTATTTAACGGCTCATTTTTGGTACTTAATATCACTTTTTCTTATTTTGTCCATTAACGGTATGGCAATGCACACTTTTAGCAATATTTTTCGCCAGAAATCTTTTTGCTGTGTTGTGTTTGCCATATTAACCAGGCAATCGTTTGTATTGCCGAGTGCGTAAATTTTGTTATGTTGGCAGGAGCTATTTGGCAAGCAGTCGCATCTGAAGTCTGAAAATAAGGTCGGGAAATGGCAAAGGTATCACTGGAAAAAGAGAAAATTAAGTTTCTGTTAGTGGAAGGCGTGCACCAGAATGCGCTGGAGAATCTGCGTGCAGCGGGTTACACCAACATTGAGTACCATAAAGGGGCATTAGACGCGGAATCCCTGAAGGAATCCATCCGTGATGCGCACTTTATTGGTATCCGTTCGCGCACGCATCTGACGGAAGACGTTTTTGCTGCCGCAGAGAAATTAATCGCGGTTGGCTGTTTCTGTATCGGAACAAACCAGGTTGATTTATCGGCAGCGACAAAACGTGGTATCCCGGTATTCAACGCGCCTTTTTCCAATACCCGTTCCGTTGCGGAAATGGTACTGGGTGAAATGCTGTTATTGCTACGCGGTATTCCTGCTGCGAATGCAAAAGCACACCGTGGTGTCTGGCATAAGTTGGCCGTTGGATCGTTTGAAGCGCGCGGCAAGAAGCTGGGCATTATCGGTTATGGTCACATTGGTACGCAGTTGGGTATTCTGGCCGAAGGGCTAGGCATGCACGTTTACTTCTATGATATCGAAAGTAAATTGCCACTGGGTAATGCACAACAAGTTCGCCACCTTTCAGATTTGCTGAACATGAGCGACGTGGTGAGCCTGCATGTGCCGGAAAATGACAGCACGCAGAATATGATGGGAGCGGAAGAACTGGCACTGATGAAGCCAGGTTCCATCCTGATTAACGCCGCTCGCGGGACCGTGGTTGATATTCCCGCACTGTGCGAAGCGTTGAGCAGCAAACATCTGTCTGGCGCGGCCATTGACGTATTTCCACAGGAACCCGCAACCAACAGCGATCCTTTCCTGTCCCCATTATGTGAATTTGACAATGTGCTGCTGACGCCGCATATCGGTGGTTCCACACAGGAAGCACAAGAGAACATCGGCGATGAGGTTGCCGGTAAGCTGGCCAAGTACTCGGATAACGGTTCTACGTTGTCGGCCGTTAACTTCCCTGAGGTTTCTCTGCCAGTACATAGTGAACGTGCCAGTCGGTTGCTGCATATTCATGAAAATCGTCCGGGGGTATTGACGCGGATTAACCAGATTTTCGCCGAGCAGGGTATCAACATCGCCGCTCAGTATCTGCAAACATCGGCAGAGATTGGTTATGTGGTCATTGATGTTGAAACGGATGGGGCTCAAACGGCATTGCAGCTGATGAAGGCTATTCCGGGTACGATTCGGGCTCGCCTGTTGTACTAATCTATCGTTGACTGATGTGTTACCAGCCTAATTTTTTACAGGCGTTTGATAACGAATTTCATCTTCCTTCAAATCCCCGCTCTGTCGGGGATTTTTTTAGAGCATGTGTTGATCTCAGGAATTCCCCTTGTTTCATTTTTTCATGATAAAAAATAATTTTATTGAAACGTGATTTCTATCACGTTGTTTTAGGTGGGCATTGGAATAGGCGTGCCGATAACCTTATGGCTCCTTTTATTGTTTTATGAAAGGAATGAGAGACATCTTGTCCTCTCACCGTAGGCCAGCCTGTGGCTGGTTTAATTTGTCCCTCGTTTAGCGTCCTATGACGAGATGCATAAATGAGACTCGCCCTAGAGCGCTAACGCTTTGTACCGTTCAAAACGTTAACGTTTTGTTTTGCAACTCGAATTATGTAGGGGATGTTTGGGCTCTGCTACAAAATAGCAGGGGTAATGTATACCAGTGATGGTGAATAAGAATGCAACCGATGTCTATTCAAAGGGAGAAACCGAGTTACGTTAATAACATACGTCTCGTTTCGCTATTTATTACGCTTTTTTCAATCATTCTGATTTTATTTGCACTTTCTATTGGGACCGCTAGCTATTTTCTGAAGCAAAGCAACGACGCTCTGGATAAGGCTAATGAATTGTCCGATGTTCGGGCTGGCATTAGTAGTAGCCTTGATCAGTTGCGTGTCGTGAGGTTACTGCTTATTCAAGCGGGGTCTGCTAATCGTATCGGCGATAGTGAAGTCTTCAAGGTTGCTTCAGACCAGGCGGCAGGCCGTATTAGAGCTTCACAGAAACGCCTTGATGAATACTTTGCCCGGCCAGATAAGTTAGCAAGCGAGAGTTCATTGGATGACGAAATTCTCAAAGCCTATGCCGACTACCGTGATAACGCGATTCTCGTTATGCAGAAAGCGACGATGGAACACGGATTTGAAGAAGTCATCTCCTTAGAAGGTACGTTGGCTCGTACTTTAGATGAAGCATTTAGCATTCCTGTTCGTAAAAAAGTCAGTGAATTAACGAAGGCTGCACAGGAGATCAATCTGCGGGCAGAACAGAACGCCAAACTGGGTTACTGGATGATGGCGGGTTCCTTTGTCCTGTCTATCATTATGGCGATCATGGCCTACATCATGGTACGCAATGTGATCCTCGCGCCAATTAACAGACTGGTTGAGCGTATCCAGAAGATTGCCGCAGGCGATTTGACGCAACCGCCGATGGTAATGGGGCGTAATGAAATCGGTATTCTGGGGACGAATATCCAGAACATGCAGGCAGAACTGACGGATACGGTGACGATCGTGCGCGAAGGGGCGGACTCGATCTATCAGGGATCGTCAGAAATTACGGCGGGTAACGTCGATCTCTCTTCGCGCACCGAGCAGCAGGCGGCCGCGTTGGAGGAAACAGCCGCGAGCATGGAACAGCTGACCGCAACGGTGAAACAGAACTCTGACAACGCCCATCACGCCAGTCAACTGGCGAAAAATGCCTCTGAAAAAGCTGAGAAGGGCGGACAGATCGTGAAAAACGTGGTGGATACCATGCAGGATATTTCCACCAGTTCACGACGCATTTCCGAAATCACCTCCGTCATTAATAGCATTGCGTTCCAGACCAACATTCTGGCGTTGAACGCTGCGGTAGAGGCCGCACGTGCGGGTGAACAAGGTCGTGGTTTTGCGGTGGTGGCGGGTGAAGTTCGTAATTTGGCGCAGCGTAGCGCACAGGCCGCGAAAGAGATTGAAGGGCTGATTGGCGAATCGAGCAGGCTGGTGGAGACAGGTTCTGGGCTCGTGTCTCAGGCAGGCACAACCATGGGTGAGATTGTCCGCGCGGTTGTCAGCGTGACCGATATCATGGGTGAAATTGCTTCCGCTTCTGACGAACAGAGCCGTGGCATTGGGCAGGTGAGTCAGGCCGTGTCTGAAATGGATAGCGCGACACAGCAGAATGCGGCGCTGGTGCAGGAAGCCTCGGCAGCAGCCGTTTCGCTTGAAGAACAGGCCGCTCGTCTGACGCAGGCTGTCGCAGTATTCAAGCTGGCTGGTGTGGCTCAGAAGCTGAAAGCGTCATTGCCGAAGGCTACGGCGCAGCCGCGCTTAGCACCGGCGATGGCCATTGCCGGAACCAGTAGCAAAGGCAGCGATAATCAAAACTGGGAAACGTTCTGATCGGGTAAGTGAAGCCGTATTGGAAAGAAAAATGGCCCGCAATTTATTGCGGGCCATTTGTTTATCACGTCTGGTGACGGCTTATTTAGCAATCTTCTTGTATTTGATGCGGTGTGGTTCCAGCGCATCGGCGCCCAACGTACGCTTTTTGTATTCTTCGTATTCGGTAAAGTTACCCTCGAAGAATTCTACTTTACCTTCATCCTGGTAATCCAGAATGTGCGTCGCGATACGGTCGAGGAACCAACGGTCATGCGAGATCACCATGGCACAGCCGGGGAATTCCAGCAGGGCGTTCTCCAGCGCACGTAGGGTTTCGATATCCAAGTCGTTGGTCGGTTCATCGAGCAACAGCACGTTGCCGCCGACCTGCAATAGCTTCGCCAGATGCAGACGACCGCGTTCACCACCGGACAGCTCGCCAACGCGTTTGCCCTGATCAACCCCTTTGAAGTTGAAACGGCCAACGTACGCACGGCTTGGCATTTCAGTGTTGCCGATGCGCATGATGTCCTGCCCACCGGACACTTCTTCCCAGACGGTTTTGCTGTTGTCCATCGCGTCACGGAACTGATCGACTGAGGCCAATTTCACCGTTTCACCCAGTTCAATTGTGCCGCTATCTGGCTGTTCCTGACCGGACATCATGCGGAACAGCGTTGATTTACCCGCACCGTTCGGGCCGATAATGCCGACAATCGCGCCTTTCGGTACGGAGAAAGAAAGGCCATCGATGAGCTGGCGTTCGCCGTAAGATTTGCTGAGATTGGAGACTTCCACCACTTTATCGCCGAGGCGGGCACCAGGCGGAATAAACAGTTCGTTGGTTTCGTTACGTTTCTGGTATTCCGTGTTGTTCAGTTCTTCAAAGCGAGCCAAACGCGCCTTACCTTTGGACTGACGGCCTTTAGCCCCCTGACGAACCCACTCCAGCTCTTTCTCAATAGATTTGCGGCGTGCCGCTTCCTGAGACGCCTCCTGTGCCAGACGCTGATCTTTCTGCTCCAGCCAGGACGAGTAGTTGCCTTCCCATGGAATGCCTTCACCACGGTCCAGCTCCAGAATCCAGCCCGCGACGTTATCGAGGAAGTAACGGTCGTGGGTAATCGCCACCACGGTGCCCTCGAAGTCGTGCAGGAAGCGTTCCAGCCAGGCGACAGACTCGGCATCCAAGTGGTTGGTCGGTTCGTCGAGCAACAGCATGTCTGGTTTTTCCAGCAGCAAGCGGCACAGTGCCACGCGGCGACGTTCACCCCCAGACAAATTGGTGATTTTTGCATCCCACTCTGGCAAGCGCAGGGCATCCGCCGCGCGCTCCAGTTGGTTATTCAGGTTGTGACCGTCGTGTGCCTGAATGACTTCTTCCAGTCGACCTTGCTCGGCGGCCAGTTTATCGAAGTCCGCATCCGGGTCGGCATACAGGGCGTAAACTTCATCCAGACGCTTTAACGCATTAACAACTTCTGAGACCGCTTCCTCAACTGATTCACGAACGGTGTGTTCCGGGTTGAGCTGCGGTTCCTGCGGCAAATAGCCGATTTTGATGCCAGGTTGTGGGCGAGCTTCACCCTCGATGTCCGTATCAATGCCAGCCATAATACGCAACAGCGTTGATTTACCGGCTCCGTTCAGACCCAGTACGCCGATCTTGGCACCGGGGAAAAAACTGAGGGAGATGTTTTTCAGAATATGACGTTTCGGCGGAACGACCTTACCGACACGATGCATGGTATAAACATATTGAGCCACGTTGCGACTTCGCCTCTCTCTTATCTCTATGATTTGTCACCCTAAGCTGGTGACCATATGTAGCACGGCTGCCCGGTAGACGCCCTGGCAGCAGATTGATTGTTTTAATTGCATTACTTTAAGTATGAAGTGTAGCGGGTTTCAGACCGCGATCCCAGCTATCCGGCGATTTGCCATGTCCGATCTGAGACGTAGGTCCGTCTGATGAATTTCGGAATCGGTTGACGGATCGACGTATCGTTGTCTGGCATGATGTGCCACACTGGATCTGCCCGATAGGATAGGGTATCGATACGATGAAGGATGCCGATAGCAGGTTCGATAACGGATGAGGTTAATGCAGGTGATGAAAGCAGGTTATGGGTGGTACGCCCTTGTGGCGATATGTCTGGCTGGGGTTTCCGGTCATGTGCTGGCCGATTCTCTGGACGAACAGCGTCAGCGCTATCAACAGGTTAAACAGGCGTGGGATAGCAACCAGATGGACACGGTCGCGCAGTTGATGCCGACGCTGCGCAGTTACCCGCTTTATCCTTATCTTGAATACCGCTCGCTCACGCAGGATCTGAGTCAGGTTAGCGCAACGCAGGTAAGGCAGTTTATGGCAACACATCCGACATTGCCGCCAGCCCGTAATCTTAATACCAGCTTTGTGAATGAGCTGGCGCGTCGTCAGGACTGGAGCGGGCTACTGGCATTTAGCCCGCAGCCGCCGAAACCGGTCAGTGCCCGCTGTAATTTTTATTATGCTCAGTGGGCGACGGGCCAGCGTCAAGGCTTGTGGGATGCCACGCGTGATATCTGGCTGACCGGGCGTTCGCTTCCCGCCGTGTGCGATAAACTCTTCTCTGTCTGGCAGCAGGCGGGTGAACAGACACCATTGACGACATTGGAACGCATTCGTCTGGCGATGAATGAAGGTAGCAGTGGTCTGGTGAGTTATCTCGTCAAGCAGCTACCTGATGATTATAAAACGATGGGTGATGCACTGCTAAAACTCCAGAGCGATCCGAATTCGCTGGAAAGTTTTGCCCGTACTGTTGGGCCGACGGATTTCACCCGTAAGGTTACGCTCTCGGTCTTTACACGCACTGCACGTCAGGATGCTGATAATGCCCGTTCTATGCTGCCTGTCATTGTTCGTTTGCAGAAAATGAGCGCAGCAGAGCGTCAGGAAATGGAAGAAACCATTGCCTGGCGACTGATGGGCAACGATGCCACACCAGAGCAGGCGCAGTGGCGGGATGGTGTGGTGCGTAAGAGCACATCGACCACCTTGCTGGAGCGTCGTGTACGAATGGCGTTGGGTGCAGGCGATCGTCAGGGGCTAACAAGCTGGATGGCACGTTTGCCGGCAGAGGCGTTACAGAAGGACGAATGGCGCTACTGGCGTGCGGTGGTGCTGTTGGATCAGGGAAAACGTCAGGACGGTGGGACGCTATTACGCAGCCTGATGCAAGAACGCGGGTTCTATCCGATGGCGGCGGCGCAGAAACTGAACGAGCGCTATCCGATTACGATCATGACAGCGGTGAAGCCGGATCCTTCTTTATCCCAGCTACCGGAAGTCGCTCGCGTGCGGGAATTGATGTTCTGGCAGATGGATAATCTGGCGCGTAGTGAATGGGTGGGGCTGGTGGCGAATCACAGTAAACCGCAGCAGGAGGCGCTGGCTCGCTATGCATTTGAACAGCGCTGGGCGGATTTGAGCGTGCAGGCGACGATTGCTGCGAAGCTGTGGGATCATCTGGAAGAGCGTTTCCCGCTGGCTTGGAATGACGAATTCCGCCGCGAAACGCAGGGAAAAGGGATTAGCCAGAGCTATGCGATGGCGATTGCGCGTCAGGAGAGCGCCTGGAATCCGAAAGCACGTTCTCCAGTTGGCGCATCGGGTTTGATGCAGTTGATGCCCGCAACGGCGCAGCAGACTGCCAAAATGAGCAATATTACGTTTTACAATAATAGCAGCCAGTTGTTCGATCCTGAGACCAATATTCTATTGGGAACGAGCTATCTGGAGTATGTCTACCAGACATTTGGTCGTAACCGTATCCTGTCTTCTGCGGCTTATAATGCCGGGCCGTCGCGGGTGAATACCTGGCTGAGAAATAGCGCAGGGCGCATCGATCCCGTTGCATTTATCGAAAGCATTCCGTTCTCGGAAACGCGGGGATACGTGAAAAATGTGCTGGCCTATGATGTTTTCTATCGCTATTTCCTTCATCAGCCAGCCAATGTGCTGACGGAGTCAGAGTGGCAGCGGCGTTATTGAGACGCGGTGTTGCGATCGCTGACTGAAATTGTGTTATGCTGCCGTACTAGTTAAATAGTATGGCAGCCCGTTATGAATCCGCTATTCCTTACCGATCCCGCACTTTCTGAGCAAGATAATGAAAATTGGCAGCGCTTTGTTGCTCTGTTGCAAGAATCAGTCAGTGAGGAGCTCCAACAGCCGTTATTGCAGTTGCTACTGACACCCGACGAACGTATGGCTCTGGGGACTCGAGTACGGATTATTCAGGAATTGATGCGGGGAGAAATGAGCCAGCGGGAGTTAAAAAGTGAATTAGGGGCGGGGATCGCGACGATTACTCGAGGTTCTAATAGTCTGAAGGCCGCACCTCCCGCGTTGAAACAATGGCTGGAGGCGCAGTTGCTGTCTACGGAGCACGTTCCCGCAGAGAAAAGAGAACGTTAACCTGCGGGATGTACGGGTGTTTGGTAAATGGGGTTATGGAATGGAACTAATGCCAGCAGCAGAGCCTGATGATAAACACTGGTACGTGACAATTTCCCATCAGTAAAGACCCCAATGGCTCCACCCTTGTGTTTAATATTTTGTACGCCAGTCAGACGTTCCATTTCGTCGCCTAACTCCCGTCCTTCACGGATACCGTGTAGTATACTTTCTGGCAGAACCAGGCTTGCAGAACGTGATTCGCCTCGCAGATGGGTATTTTCGACAACCATCCAGGCAAATGTCATGGATTCTTCGATCCCTGCTTCAACGCCGACCCAAAAGTTCGCTTCAGGTCTAACTTGACGAGCCATCATGACACGGTTTCTGGCGCCTGTTCGGGTTTCTAACGAACCAAGCGGCTGGCGTGGGACGCCGCTGTCGACATCAACACCTTCAATGCGACAGTGATCTGCGCCAAAGACGTCGGTGAATGCTAAAGTAATAGCTTTGATTTTTGCTGGGTTGGTAGTGGCAGCGACAACATGATACATAACGGTTTCATACTCTTTAGTTAATTTGACGCAGTATAACGGAAAATAACCATGTTACAGGTATATCTTGTTCGCCACGGCGAAACAGAATGGAATGTGGCGCGACGTATTCAAGGTCAGTCCGACAGTGTCCTGACGTCGCGTGGTGAGCAACAGGCTTACCAGGTTGCTGAACGCATCAAAACATTGGGTATTACGCATATTTTTACCAGCGATCTGGGGCGGACACGTCAGACAACGGCGATTATTTCTCGCGTTTGCCCTGACTGTCAGGTTGTTGTGGAACCGGGACTACGTGAATTGCATATGGGGGTGCTTGAGGAGCGGGATATTGGTTCGCTCAGTGCACAAGAAGAGTCCTGGCGGAAACAGCTCGTCGACGGCACACCTAATGGTCGGATCCCCGAAGGGGAATCGATGAGTGAGCTGGCCGATCGTATGCACAGCGTGTTAGCTCGTTGCCTGACCTTGCCGGAAGGAAGCCAGCCACTGCTGGTCAGCCACGGGATGGCGTTGGGATGTTTGCTGAGCACGATATTAGGATTACCCGCATCGGCCGAGAGGCGTCTGCGTCTGCGCAACTGCTCCCTGTCGCGCATTGACTATCAACAAAGCCCATGGCTGGCTCCCGGCTGGGTGGTCGAAACGGCCGGGGATGTTGCCCATCTGGACCTGCCCGCTCTGGATGAGTTACAGCGCTAAGGCCCCATTGTTATGTTGGATGGGGATTAAATATTCGCAGCGTATGATCGCTGGGATTTCCCCGTTCTCACTTTGTTTGGGATGGAAGCGCTCGGCGTCGAACCCTTTGCGGCGGATCAGTTTGAAGCTGGGTAAACACGTGTCATATAGCGTGATGATAAAATTCTGTAACCCATCGGGCGGCCCTTCATAAATAAACATGGCGTAGTCACCGCCGGGCAACGTGATGGGTTCTCCCGTATGCACATCATCCGGCAGGTATTGTGGTTCCAGCGCGGTGGTGTAGAGAACTTCATGTTCGTCGTCTTTTTCTTTACTCGGCTGTGAGTGATGTAATCCATACAGTACGGGAGGAACCGCTTTTGTTTCCCCTAAGAACTGGCGCCAATAATGGATACGAATTTCCGCTCTGAAATTGCAAATCTGTTCCAGTGGGCAATTATAGGTTTGCGTGAGCCCAAGTAACGGCGTCTCCGGCAACTCGATAAACTGAGGCTGTGGTAGCGTGAATTCACCTAACCGTATAGGCGGGTGTATTCCAAATGTATCCCAGTTATCTGAACGGCGATAGGACGCGGGTGTCTGCGCAAACTGTTTTTTGAACGCGCGGGTGAACGTCTGCTGAGAGTCAAAACGGTATTGCAACGCAATATCCAGAATAGGGCGACTGGTCAGGCAAAGCGCAACTGCTGCTTTGGTTAAGCGCCGCGCACGAATATAGGAACCAATGGCATGGCCCGTGACGTCTTTAAACATTCGTTGTAGGTGCCATTTCGAATAGCCCGCTTTCGCCGCGACATTATCAAGTGATAAAGGCTGGTCGAGATGGCTTTCCAGCCAGTTAAGCAGATCACGTATAATACTGGCTTGATCCATAGATCTTCCTCATGAGACACACTGAGCACTAAACGCATTGAGATCCTGTATCATAGCAATTTTTTGACATTGTCACCGCTTAAGATTTTTGAAGAAATGTAGCAGGTAATTTGAATAGCGTGGTTGATGGGAAGTGTGATCCGCTGTGGCTTCCTGACTGATATTGTGGAGCGTCATTTAGATGAATAATCAGAGATCCTTGAAAATGAACAAAAGATTAATGATAAGTATCGGGCTGTTATTGCTATCGGCAACGAGCTCGGTACGGGCGGAGCAGATAGGATCTGTCGATACCGTATTTAAATTGTTGGGGCCGGACCATAAAATAGTGGTAGAAGCGTTTGATGATCCTGATGTGAGCAACGTGACTTGCTACATTAGCCGGGCTAAAACGGGCGGTATCAAAGGAGGATTAGGGCTGGCAGAAGATACTTCTGATGCGGCAATTTCTTGTCAGCAAGTGGGGCCTATTGTGTTGACCGACAAGATCAAGAACGCTGGCGATCGAGGCGATGTTGTTTTCCAGAAGCGGACATCGCTGGTTTTCAAAAAGCTACAGGTGGTACGTTTTTACGATCAAAAACGTAATTCATTGATCTATCTTACTTATTCAGATCGCTTGGTTGATGGATCGCCTAAAAATGCCCTAAGTGCAGTACCTGTGATGCCTTGGGGAAAAACGACGAACTGAGCGTCGCCGTGACTGAACAGTGTCAGACGGTATGACATAAATATGAGAATGTAAAAAGCCGAAGCAGTGTTTCTTACTTCGGCTTGATAAGCATTAGTCTTCTAAATCACCGCAGAAACGGTAACCTTCGCCATGGATCGTGGCGATGATTTCCGGCGTATCTGCCGTGGACTCGAAATGCTTCCTGATACGGCGGATGGTCACATCAACCGTGCGATCGTGAGGTTTCAACTCGCGACCTGTCATCTTCTTCAGTAGCTCTGCGCGGGATTGAATTTTTCCTGGATTCTCACAGAAATGCAGCATCGCGCGGAATTCACTACGCGGTAGCTTGTACTGTTCGCCAGCAGGGCTGATCAACGAACGACTATTGATATCCAATTCCCAACCGTTGAAACGGTAACTTTCAACGAGACGACGTTCTTCTGTTCCGCCTCCCAAATTCATGGTTCGGGACAGTAGGTTGCGTGCACGAATGGTTAACTCACGAGGATTGAAAGGCTTGGTAATATAGTCGTCAGCACCGATCTCCAAACCCAGAATTTTATCGACTTCGTTGTCGCGCCCGGTGAGGAACATCAATGCAACACTGGCTTGCTCACGCAATTCACGGGCCAACAACAAACCATTTTTACCCGGCAGGTTGATATCCATGATGACCAGATTGATGTCATTTTCCGACAGAATATGATGCATCTCTGCACCGTCTGTGGCTTCGTGAACAATGTATCCTTCGGCCTCAAAAATACTTTTGAGGGTATTACGAGTTACCAACTCGTCTTCAACAATAAGAATATGCGGCGTCTGCATGTTTGCTACCTAAAATTGCCAACTAAATTATAGAAATCGGGAGTACAGAAGTCGCTGTTATCATTATGAGGCAAAGGTCGTTATCTCACCCAACATTAGACTAAAGTACGTAAATACATTCCTGGTGCACATTCCACCCGCCAAAATAGCGGTATACCCGTCATACTTCAAGTTGCATGTGCGTTGGCTGCGCTACTCGGCCCGTCGTGGGCCTCGCCCTAAAGGGCCGCTGCAAGCAGCGTTCAAACCTGCCTCTGGCAGATTTGTCAGTCACCCGAATCACTTACTCAAGTAAGCTCATCGGGATTCCTTCGCTTGCCGCCTTCCTGAAACTTGAATTATTTAGGGTATATACGGGTGACAGCGGAGCTGATTTAACAGAGCTTAAAAAGTGGTGCACAGTTTAACCTTATTAACAGCAACATAACAGTGAACACTGATTTTGCTGGCTGATAAATCTACGGTTCCGTTGACATATATCAAACTTCATTGTAGCACGTTAACTATTTTGTGAAAAAGACTTACAAGATTGCTAGTTTAAGTCACAATTTAGCATCTTTTGTGCACGATTCAGCATAGCAAATGCTGATGACAGTAATAAATACGTTGGACTGGCGTACGAAGAAAGGGTGGTAATGAGTTGCGGCTAACTATCTAATTTTTATAATAAATACGTAGGGTAAGTTTGCCGTTTTTCCAATTAAACTTGGTTTCGTCACTGTGACGAGATGATATCGACATTTTTGTTGTGTAATTGTTAATTTTTACATCATCAATGTCCGACGTTTTTATGTCATAGAGGGCATTTATGCAATTTCATATTATTTTGGTTGAGCCCGCACGAGCTGAGAATGTTGGTGCCGCGGCAAGGGCAATGAAAACCATGGGGTTCAGCAGTTTACGTATTGTAAACAGCTCGGCGCATCGGGCACCTGCGGCGGGGTGGGTCGCTCATGGTTCCGGCGATATCCTTGAGATGGCCACGACATTTACCACACTACAAGAAGCATTGGCTGATGTGAATTTTACCATTGCCACGACGGCGCGTAGCCGCGCCAGATTCCGTTACTATTGTTCGCCTGCCGATTTGCTTGGCGTCATGCAGGAACGCTCTCAGTGGATTGGATCTGCGGCCCTGGTTTTTGGACGCGAAGATTCCGGGCTGACGAATGAAGAACTTGAGTTAGCCGATATCTTGACAGGTGTGCCGATGAAAGCGGACTACCCATCACTGAATCTGGGTCAGGCGGTAATGGTGTATTGCTATCAATTGTCGGAGTTGATGCAGGTTTCGTCAGCCCATCCGGCTAAGCCTCAGACTGGTTCGTTATCTGCATTACGATTGCGTTTGGAACGATTGTTAATGACGTTGGGCGTGAGCGAAGATGAAAAGTTGCAAGACTGGATTCATCAACGGCTGGGTCGTTTAGAACAAAGGGATACGGCAATGCTGCATACTTTATTACATGATGTTGAGAAAGTGCTATCCAAAGAAGATCATGAGAAATGATTTTTTCACAGCAAAACATGTCGGTTTGAAGATTATGACAAGTAATCGTGTCGTTCGTTCCTTATCTTGCAGATGATTTCACGTTTCTCGTTTACTCACATGACTGATGAAAAAAAAGAAATCCATTGACTTCAAGCGGCGATTGCCCTAACTAATAGGGCAGCATTATTTTAAATCTATCGAGACAGACTTTACCTATGCGTACTATCAGCCTGATCACCACGATTATTACCATCACCGGTACAACCAGTAACGGTGCGGGCTGACGCGTACAACGAATCCGAAAAAGCCCGCACCAAACAGTGCGGGCTTTTTTTTATGGCAGAATTCAGGAGAGAACATAAAAATGCGAGTGTTGAAATTTGGCGGGACTTCAGTGGCGAATGCGGAACGTTTTATGCGCGTTGCCGATATTATTGAAAACAATGCTCGCCAGGGACAGGTTGCCGCCGTACTGTCAGCACCGGCAAAAATTACCAATCATCTGGTTGCGATGATTGAAAAGACGGTCGCCGGACAGGATTTACTGCCTAATCTCAATGATGCTGAAACTATTTTCTCCTCTTTACTGCAAGGCCTCGCTGAATCTCAGCCTGGCTTTGAACTGGCCCGTCTTAAAGCATTTGTCGATCAAGAATTTGCTCAGCTAAAACAGGTTTTGCACGGTATTGCGTTGCTGGGACAGTGTCCTGATAGCGTTAACGCTGCGATTATTTGCCGAGGCGAAAAACTGTCGATTGCTATTATGGAAGCCGTCTTCCAAGCTCGTGGCTACGGGGTGTCCGTCATCAATCCAGTGGAGAAACTGCTGGCTCAGGGGCATTATCTGGAATCTACCGTTGATATTACAGAATCCACGCGTCGTATCGCTGAAAGCGCTATCCCGAACGATCATGTGATTCTGATGGCAGGCTTCACTGCATGTAACGATAAAGGCGAACTGGTCGTATTAGGCCGTAATGGTTCCGATTATTCCGCTGCGGTGCTGGCAGCCTGTTTGCGAGCGGATTGTTGTGAAATCTGGACGGATGTGGATGGGGTTTATACCTGCGATCCACGTCAGGTACCGGACGCCCGATTACTGAAGTCGATGTCCTATCAGGAGGCGATGGAATTATCCTATTTCGGAGCCAAAGTCCTCCATCCCAGAACCATCGCCCCCATCGCTCAATTCCAAATTCCCTGCCTTATCAAAAACACTGAAAACCCACAGGCCCCCGGTACGTTGATTGGTATGGAGAGTACTGATACGCAATATCCGGTTAAAGGCATTACTAACCTGAATAACATGGCCATGTTTAATGTGTCAGGCCCTGGTATGAAAGGGATGGTAGGCATGGCTGCGCGAGTTTTTGCCGCGATGTCCCGTGCGGGGATTTCGGTTGTACTGATTACCCAATCCTCTTCTGAATACAGTATTAGCTTCTGCGTGTCGCAAAATGAATTGGCGCGTGCCAGAAAGACGTTGGAAGACGAGTTCTATCTGGAATTGAAAGAAGGATTGCTTGAGCCGCTGGATGTGATGGAGCGTCTAGCGATCATTTCTGTGGTGGGTGATGGCATGCGTACGCTACGTGGCTTGTCTGCCCGCCTGTTCTCCGCATTGGCAAGCGCTAATATCAATATTGTCGCCATTGCTCAGGGCTCATCCGAACGTTCTATATCGGTGGTTGTCAGTAATGATATGGCGACAACTGGTGTACGCGTCGCTCACCAAATGCTGTTTAATACCGAGCAAGTTATTGATGTGTTCGTGATTGGTGTGGGTGGCGTTGGTGGTGCGTTGCTGGAACAGATTCATCGTCAGCAACCGTGGCTTAAGCGAAAGCATATCGATCTGAGAGTCGTCGGTATTGCCAATTCCAAAGCATTACTGACCAATATCAATGGTATTCCAATGGACTCCTGGCGTGATGAGTTGGAAAAAGCCCGTGAACCATTCAATCTGGGTCGTTTGATTCGTTTGGTAAAAGAGTATCACTTGTTGAACCCGGTTATTGTTGATTGCACCTCGAGTCAGGCAGTTGCCGATCAGTATGCTGATTTTCTGGCTGATGGTTTCCATGTTGTGACGCCAAACAAGAAAGCCAATACGGGTTCCATGAATTACTACCAACAGTTGCGTAGCGCTGCGGCGAAGTCACGTCGTCGTTTTCTGTACGACACTAACGTCGGTGCCGGGCTTCCTGTGATTGAAAATCTTCAGAATCTGTTGAATGCCGGGGATGAACTAATCCGTTTTACCGGTATTCTCTCCGGCTCACTCTCGTTTATTTTCGGTAAGTTGGATGAGGGGATGTCGTTGTCTGAAGCGACCGCACAAGCGAAAGAGAAAGGTTATACCGAGCCGGATCCGCGTGATGATCTGTCTGGGATGGATGTTGCGCGCAAGCTGCTGATTCTGGCCCGTGAAGCCGGTTATAAATTGGAACTGGAGGATATTGAGGTCGAATCTGTTCTGCCTGTCAGTTTTGATGCTTCAGGTGATGTAGAGAGTTTTATGCGTCGCTTACCTTCAGTGGATGAAGCGTTTTCCAGCCGTCTCGCACAGGCTCGAGATGAGGGGAAAGTGTTACGTTATGTCGGTGTGATTGATGAAGGGCGCTGTAAAGTTCAGATCAGCGCTGTCGGGGGCGACGATCCTTTATTCAAAGTCAAAGATGGTGAGAATGCGTTGGCATTCTACAGCCGTTATTATCAGCCACTGCCGCTCGTATTGCGCGGTTATGGCGCGGGTAACGATGTTACCGCTGCTGGTGTGTTCGCCGATCTGCTGCGCACCTTGTCATGGAAGTTAGGAGCATAATTATGGTTAAGGTGTATGCACCTGCATCGATCGGTAACGTCAGCGTGGGGTTTGATGTGCTGGGGGCGGCCGTTTCGCCGGTAGACGGTTCACTGTTGGGCGATTGCGTTTCTGTTGAAGCCGCCGATCTGTTTAGCTTGCGTAATGAAGGGCGTTTCGTCAGCAAACTGCCTGATAACCCGAAAGAAAACATTGTGTATCAATGTTGGGAACGCTTTTGCCAGGAAATTGGCAAAACCATACCGGTGGCCATGACGCTCGAAAAAAATATGCCGATTGGTTCAGGGTTAGGTTCCAGCGCCTGTTCTGTCGTCGCGGGGTTGATGGCGATGAATGAATTTTGTGGGAGACCGTTGGATGATACCCGCTTATTGACGCTGATGGGCGAGCTGGAGGGGCGTATTTCCGGCAGCGTACATTATGATAATGTTGCGCCTTGCTTTCTTGGCGGTATTCAATTGATGTTGGAAGAAGAGGGCATCATCAGTCAGCCCGTTCCCTCGTTTGACGATTGGCTATGGGTTATGGCCTATCCGGGGATAAAAGTTTCAACGGCTGAAGCGCGAGCAATCTTACCTGCGCAGTATCGTCGGCAGGATTGTGTCAGCCATGGTCGATATCTGGCGGGGTTTATCCACGCTTGTCATACCGGACAAGCATCGCTGGCGGCCAAATTGATGAAAGATGTTATAGCAGAACCTTATCGTACTAAACTGCTGCCCGGTTTTGCCGACGCTCGTCAAGCGGCGGAGGATATCGGTGCGCTGGCCTGCGGTATTTCCGGCTCTGGCCCAACACTCTTTTCCGTTTGCAATAATATGGCGAGCGCTGAGCGTTTAGCTGATTGGCTGCGGGATAATTATTTGCAGAATGATGAAGGTTTTGTTCATATTTGCCGTCTGGATACAGCTGGCGCACGACAACTGGGATAACGCATGAAACTGTACAACCTTAAAGATCATAACGAGCAGGTCAGTTTTGCTCAGGCTATCAAGCAAGGGCTGGGTAGCCAACAAGGGCTATTCTTCCCGCTGGAGTTGCCAGAGTTTGAGCGCACTGAAATTGACGAACTGCTGGGTCTGGATTTCGTCACCCGCAGCAGCCGCATTCTGTCTGCGTATATTGGCGATGAGATCGCCGCTGAAACCGTGTTCGAGCGCGTAAAAGCGGCATTTGCGTTTCCTGCACCGGTTGCGCCTGTTGCGGAAGATATCGCCGCGCTGGAACTGTTCCACGGCCCGACGCTGGCCTTTAAAGACTTCGGCGGCCGCTTTATGGCGCAAATGCTGACGGAAGTATCGGGCGACGAGAAAATTACCATTCTGACGGCGACTTCCGGCGACACGGGGGCTGCCGTGGCGCATGCTTTCTACGGTCTGGAAAATGTCCGTGTCGTAATTCTGTATCCGCAAGGCAGGATCAGCCCGTTGCAGGAAAAACTGTTCTGTACGCTGGGTGGCAACATCCATACCATCGCCGTTGACAGTGATTTCGATGCTTGTCAGGCATTGGTGAAAAAGGCGTTTGATGATGAAGAGTTGAAAAAGGCGATTGGCCTGAATTCAGCGAACTCCATCAACATCAGCCGCCTACTGGCGCAAATTTGCTACTACTTTGAAGCGGTTGCACAACTACCACAGGAAGCGCGTAACCAACTGGTAGTTTCCGTGCCGAGTGGTAATTTTGGCGATCTAACGGCTGGTTTGTTGGCGAAATCGCTCGGTCTACCGATTAAACGTTTCATTGCGGCGACTAACGCCAATGACACCGTACCGCGCTTCCTGAGCAGCGGAAATTGGGAACCCAATAAAACGGTGGCAACGTTATCCAACGCGATGGACGTCAGTCAGCCGAACAACTGGCCGCGTGTGGAAGAGTTGTTCCGCCGTAAAAACTGGCAGTTGAAAACGCTGGGCTTTGGCGCGGTAAGTGATGATACGACCAAAGAAACCATGCATGAACTGGATGCGTTGGGTTATGTCTCTGAGCCGCATGCCGCTATTGCCTATCGATTGCTGCGCGATCAGCTCCAGTCCGGTGAGTTTGGCTTGTTCCTCGGCACGGCGCATCCGGCAAAATTCAAAGAAAGCGTGGAAGCGATTTTGGGCAAGACACTGGACTTGCCTGAAGCGCTGGCAAAACGTGCCGATCTGGATTTGCTATCGCATCACTTCCCTGATGATTTTACGGCGTTGCGCCAGTTTTTGATGGCGTTGCCGCAGTAATCACGATGAAGGACGGAGCGGCGTGCTCCGTCCTTCATGTTTATTGTTCGTGACGTTTGAATACCAGTTCATGTGCGGACGACTCCGCTTCTGCAAAAAAGTAACCTTCCGAATCAAAATCTTTTAACTGTTCCGGTTTTGTCAGTCGGTTTTGGATAATAAAGCGGCTCATCAGCCCGCGCGCTTTCTTGGCATAAAAGCTGATGACTTTAAATTTTCCGCTTTTTTCATCTAAAAAGACCGGTTTGATTAAGGTGGCCTTTAGTTTCTTGGGTTTGACGGCCTTAAAATATTCGTCGGAGGCCAGATTAACCAAAATGTCGTCATCTTGTTCGTGCAGTGCCTGATTCAGTTTCTCTGTGATCACATCTCCCCAGAAACTATAGAGATCTTTGCCCGCCTTATTTTCCAGCCTAATCCCCATTTCCAATCGGTAGGGTTGCATTAAATCGAGTGGACGTAAAACACCGTAGAGGCCAGACAGCATTCGCAGATGCTGTTGGGCAAAATCAAAGTCGCCTTCACTAAAGTCTTCGGCGGCCAATCCGGTGTAGACATCGCCTTTAAAGGCTAATAATGCCTGACGGGCATTATCGGGAGTAAAGTCAGGATGCCAGTCATGAAAACGTGCAGCGTTCAGGCCAGACAATTTATCACTGATACCCATGAGTGATGCAATTTGCGCGGGAGTCAGTTTCTTACAAAGTGCAATTAACTGGCTGGAATAATCCAGCAATTCTGGTTGGGTATAACGCTGCGTGGGTAAAGGACTGGTGTAATCAAGTGTTTTTGCCGGTGAAAGGGTAATGAGCATGCGCCATGTCCTCTTGGTCTGATTTTGATGTCTTACTGTAGCAAATATTCAGGAAGAAAGTGGCGATAGGTATAACAGGGGGAAGCAATCAGCGGCGCTGCCGCCGGAGAGCAAAAGGCTGTCTTGCGTGGGGAAACTTGCGTGTTATTATCAGATTTCGGCGACAACAAGACTGCCACCAGTTCATGTACTAACCATTCATACACTGATAATCCACATACAAACAATGAGAAATGCCAACATGACGGATAAACTGACTTCCCTACGCCAATTGACAACGGTTGTGGCTGATACCGGCGATATCGCGGCGATGAAATTGTACCAGCCGCAAGATGCCACGACGAACCCGTCCCTGATTCTGAATGCGGCTCAGATCCCTGAATACCGTAAGCTGATCGACGAGGCGATTACCTGGGCACGTTCACAGAGCAGCAACCGTGAGCAGCAAGTTGTGGATGCGACTGACAAGCTGGCGGTGAATATCGGTCTTGAGATTTTAAAACTGATCCCCGGTCGAATTTCTACGGAAGTTGATGCCCGTTTGTCTTACGATACGGAAGCTAGCGTTGCGAAAGCAAAACACCTGATCAAACTGTACAACGATGCAGGCATCAGCAACGATCGTATTCTGATTAAATTGGCTTCTACCTGGCAGGGGATTCGCGCCGCTGAGCAATTAGAGAAAGAAGGGATTAACTGTAACCTGACGCTGCTGTTCTCTTTTGCTCAGGCTCGTGCCTGTGCTGAAGCGGGCGTTTTCCTGATTTCACCATTTGTTGGCCGAATTCTGGATTGGTATAAAGCTAACGGCGATAAGAAAGAGTTTGCGCCCAGTGAAGATCCAGGCGTGGTATCAGTGAGTGAAATATACAGTTATTACAAAGAACATGGTTATGAAACCGTTGTGATGGGCGCAAGCTTCCGTAACGTTGGTGAGATTTTAGAACTGGCTGGCTGTGATCGCCTGACGATTGCCCCGGCGCTGCTGAAGGAACTGTCTGAAAGTGAAGGCGAAGTCGTTCGCAAACTTTCTTATGCTGGCGATGTGAAAGCCCGCCCAGCAAAAATGACAGAAGCACAGTTTTACTGGCAGCATAATCAAGACCCAATGGCTGTTGATAAATTGGCAGATGGTATCCGTAAATTTGCCGTCGATCAGGTTAAGTTAGAGAAGATGATTGCTGATTTGCTGTAATCGTTTCTTATTGAGATAACCGACAATCTATCGGTTATCTCAGATTGATAACTATTATTTAGCAACAGAATTTCGGGTTTCCTTTGCTATATAAAGATTTTCATCCGCGCGTTTCATTACTTCTATTAAGTTTTCTTCAGCAATACGGTATTCAACCAATCCGATACTGACAGTCAGGTGTATTCTATTCCCTGCTGATACTTCATAATTGCTATCATTGACTCGTGCCCTGGCTCGTTCAACGACGGTATAGGCATTGTTTAAATTAATCTCAGGTAAAACAATCGCGAATTCGTCGCCGCCAATCCGCCCAAAAATATCTTCGCGGCGAAATGATTTTTTTAAAATATCCGCGATGAACTTTAAGGCGTTATCGCCCGCACTATGGCCAAGCGTATCATTCACGTTTTTGAAATGATCAATGTCGATTAAGATGACACAGACGGGTTGCCGGGTAATGTTGGCAATATTTAACGCTTTACTTGCGGCCATGAAGAAAGCGTCTCGTCGTAGATAGCCTGTCAGGTCGTCATATCGAGCGATAGTAGGAAATTCAATCAGATATTTTCTGGCCAATACGGAGAGCAAACTGCCTGACGTCGCGCAAATCAGTACAATTCCTAACATACCAATGATCGTGGGTAACGACCCAAAAGTATCAAGCAGCGATGGCGGTGGTGCTTCTGAGCTGGTTCTGATACGAATGCCGAGTAGCTCATCTGTGGGGGATAACAACGGAAAAATGCTGGTTAATGTGCCCTTTCCCGCGAACTCTCCAATAGAGGGAAGGTTATTCTGGCATGTCCTGATGATCGACATGTCATTAAATTTTAATTCCGTTTCTGATAGCCGATTAATGCATTCCCGGCGTGTGTCACTGGTATTAAATGCAAATACTCGGATGCGAGACGATACATAGTTTCCTGTCTTTCTGGTCACATCACTATCTTGAACTTCGGCTCCAGAGCTATAGGAATCATAACTCCTAATCGTCGTATCAAGATTATATCTTTCCATTTCCCAGGTGTTTTTATCTGATTCATGCATAAATGCTGCGGTGATAAAAAAAGCCAGAATGCCGAATAGAAAAAATGCGGAGGTTGGATGGGCAAATATTTTTAATATCTTATATTTAATTGTTTGCATAGGGTACTTCCTTGGTGTGGCTTTGCTACTCATCAAGGGGGCTACAGAAGCGCCTCAATTTTATCATACGATTTGAACGCTGGTTATGATTAATCATAGCCTGTTCTGTTATTTTTCCTTGTCTTGCAATGAGTAAACGATGTTTTATTTTTGAGATGCTATTTAATAATAATTATCATATGGAATATAAGAAATTTTCAGAAGGTATGGGTTATACAAATTTCTGGTTTCATGGTGGCCTGATAACGTAAATCAGATAATATTCTGATAAAAATAGCGTTTTAGAGAGGTAGTTATGAACGTATTGCGTATTGGATTGGTATCCATTTCTGATCGAGCATCCAGCGGTATTTATCAGGACAAAGGAATACCGTCATTAAAAGAATGGTTATCTGGTGCACTCATGACGCCTTTTGAGATTGAAACTCGACTGGTGCCTGATGAGCAGGTGCTTATTGAACAGGCGCTTTGTGAACTTGTTGATGAACGAGGGTGCCATCTGGTGTTGACCACCGGGGGGACCGGACCGGCTCGCCGTGACGTGACGCCAGATGCGACATTGGCGATTGCCGATCGTGATATGCCAGGGTTTGGCGAACAGATGCGGCAGATTAGCCTGCAATTTGTTCCTACGGCCATTTTATCCAGGCAGGTAGGGGTTATTCGTAAACAGGCGCTGATTCTCAACTTACCTGGACAACCTAAATCGATTAAAGAAACGCTGGAAGGGTTGAAAGATGAGAACGGTAAAGTCGTCATGGCAGGTATTTTTGCCAGTGTTCCTTATTGCATTCAACTTCTGGAAGGCCCTTATGTTGAAACCGATCCGCAGGTCGTAGCAGCTTTTCGTCCCAAAAATGCGATACGTGAAATAAAAAACTAAAGTTAGCCAATTTAAAACATAAGATTCAACTTTGCTGGTGTGGTGTAATTTTGACGTTATAGTAATTTTTACTTTACATTAAATGGCTGGATTTCATTAGCCATACTCTTGCACCACACGGTAACTTATGAATCACGAGCATTCTCACCCACAGCATCGCCGGTTAAACCGGCAAGATTATAAAACACTGTCTTTGGCGGCGCTGGGTGGCGCGCTGGAATTTTACGATTTCATTATTTTCGTTTTTTTTGCGGCAGTGATTGGCGATCTTTTTTTCCCCGCTGATATTCCTGAGTGGCTGCGGCAGGTTCAGACGTTCGGTATTTTTGCTGCCGGTTACCTCGCTCGTCCGCTTGGGGGCATCATTATGGCTCACTTTGGCGATCTGGTCGGGCGTAAAAAGATGTTTAGCCTCAGCATATTGCTGATGGCATTGCCTACGCTGGCGATGGGGATGCTGCCGACTTATGAGTCTATCGGTATTGCGGCACCGTTACTTTTACTGCTGATGCGCGTTTTGCAAGGGGCCGCGATTGGTGGTGAGGTGCCTGGAGCATGGGTGTTTGTTGCCGAGCACGTTCCTCGTTCACGAATTGGTTTTGCGTGTGGCACGTTAACGGCAGGGCTCACGTTGGGGATTCTGTTTGGTTCACTGGTGGCTACGCTGCTTAACACCGTGTTAAGCGCTGAACAGATGACAAACGGCGGCTGGCGGTTACCGTTCTTTATCGGTGGCATTTTTGGGCTAGTAGCGATGTATTTACGTCGTTGGTTACAGGAAACGCCGATCTTTATAGAAATGCAGACGCATAAGAAGTTGGCTGAGGAGTTGCCGCTGAAATCCGTGGTGGTTAATCACCGTAGGGCGGTTGTGGTTTCCATGCTGCTAACCTGGCTATTATCCGCTTGTATTGTCGTTGTCATCCTCATGGCACCGACGTATCTGCAAAAGGTTCATGGCATCCCGGCTGCGTTGGCATTGCAAGCTAACTGTCTGGCAACGATTGTACTCATGGTCGGCTGTGTTGGCGCGGGTTTGCTTGTGGATCGCTTCGGTGCCAGTAGGCTGTTTATCATTGGCAGCGTGTTGCTTGGAGCATCCAGTTGGTTCTTTTATAGCGCGGCGGCCACAAGTACCAGTCTGCTGTTTATGAGCTATGCGATGGTTGCGCTGAGCGTCGGCGTCGTGGGTGCGGTTCCCTATGTGATGGTGCGTGCTTTTCCTGCGGAAGTTCGTTTTTCCGGTATTTCCTTTTCTTATAATGTTTCTTATGCGATTTTCGGTGGTTTGACGCCGATATTCGTCACATTGATTATGAAAGTGACGCCAATGGCTCCTGCATTTTATGTGTTAACGTTGTCTGGAGTGGGGTTACTGTTGGGAATTTATCTACAGCGAGATTTGACGAGCGATCGGGTCGGTAAACAGGCTGAAGAAGAACGATCTCACTCACCCATTAGCATTTAAAATGTTCCACCCGTCGATCAGCATGAAATCATCGGTGGAATAATAAAAAAGGGTTCGGTCATATCACCGAACCCTTTTTTGATGATGCGATTACCACGACACTCAGTGTGCGCCGTTGCGAGCGCCGATTGGCAAAACGGTACGGCCGTATTGCTCATTCAGGACTTCGGCCATCGCGAGGTAAATCGCGCTGGCACCACAGATAATACCCTCGTAACCCGCGATGGTCAGCAGCGCATGATTACCAGTGAAATTACCGACCGCCAGTAAAGCAAACAAAACGGTCAGGCTGGCGAATACAAACTGTAATGCGCGGTTGCCACGTAGCGTACCGAAGAACATGAATAAGGTGAATACGCCCCACAAACCTAGAAATACGCCGAGAAACTGCGCGTCGCTAGCGTCTGCCAGACCCATTTTCGGTAGCATAAGAATAGCCACTAACGTCAGCCAGAATGCGCCATAAGACGTAAAGGCCGTGACACCGAAGGTATTCCCTTTTTTATACTCCAACAGCCCCGCCAAGATCTGGGCAATCCCGCCGTAAAAAATGCCCATGCTGAGAATAATAGAAGAAAGTGGAAAAAAACCTGCGTTGTGCAGGTTCAACAGAATAGTGGTCATCCCGAAGCCCATCAGTCCTAATGGACCAGGATTTGCCAACGTGTTCGTGCTCATAAATCCTCTGCAATGACAGATTATTAATAGTCCCTTCGTGTCGGGCACGGCATAAGGTTCGCGAATGCGCCAATCACGTTGGGATAGGTGTCGTTTAGGTGGTATTGCCCGCCATTGTTTAGGGAAATATCCCTATTTCTGCGACGAGCGCGGCATCATATCGGGTGCGTTGAATGGACACAACATGGCGGGGAAGGAATAGTTTGATCGAACAGGGGATAAAGGCCACTTTTTTTCATCTCTCCCCCTTGATGATGGAATTGTTGACCCCATGTTATTTGCAACCAAACAGTTCGACCAAGCTGAAGAGGCTTGTGCTGGCGCGTTTTGCTGACATGGCGGTATTGGGAAAATGGCGTAATGTGAGCGGGAAACGAGGTTATGACGTTGAAAAGCGACATTCCGCCCGCATAGTAAGTTGAACTACCACACCGAATATGACTTTTTAGTGGAGATGTTTAGATGGGTAAGATTATTGGTATCGACCTGGGTACAACCAACTCTTGTGTCGCGATTATGGACGGTACGCAGGTTAAAGTACTGGAAAATAGCGAAGGCGATCGCACAACGCCTTCAATTATTGCTTATACGCAAGACGGTGAGATCCTGGTTGGCCAGCCGGCTAAACGTCAGGCAGTGACTAACCCGAAAAACACCTTGTTTGCGATTAAGCGTTTGATTGGTCGCCGTTTTAAAGATGAAGAAGTACAACGTGACACCAATATTATGCCGTACAAGATTGTCGCGGCGGATAATGGTGATGCCTGGTTGGATGTGAAAGATCAGAAAATGGCTCCTCCACAGATTTCTGCGGAAGTGCTGAAGAAAATGAAGAAGACGGCGGAAGATTATCTGGGTGAAACCATCACCGAAGCGGTTATTACCGTTCCCGCTTACTTTAACGATGCGCAGCGTCAGGCGACCAAAGATGCCGGTCGTATCGCTGGTCTGGAAGTCAAACGTATTATCAACGAACCGACGGCTGCGGCACTGGCATATGGTTTGGATAAAGAAGTTGGTAACCGTACTATCGCCGTTTATGACCTCGGCGGCGGGACATTCGATATCTCTATCATTGAAATCGACGAAGTTGATGGCGAGAAAACCTTTGAAGTGCTGGCAACCAACGGTGATACCCACCTGGGTGGTGAAGACTTCGATAGCCGCATGATCAACTATCTGGTTGATGAATTTAAGAAAGAGCAAGGTTTCGACTTGCGTAACGATCCGCTGGCAATGCAGCGTCTGAAAGAAGCCGCAGAAAAAGCCAAGATCGAACTGTCTTCTGCACAGCAGACTGACGTTAACCTGCCGTACATCACAGCAGACGCGACTGGTCCTAAGCACCTGAACATCAAAGTGACCCGTGCGAAACTGGAGTCACTGGTAGAAGATTTGGTGAGCCGTTCTCTGGAACCGCTGAAAGTTGCTCTACAGGATGCGGGATTGTCAGTTTCTGAAATTCAGGACGTCATTCTGGTGGGTGGTCAAACCCGTATGCCGCTGGTTCAGAAGAAAGTCGCTGACTTCTTCGGTAAAGAGCCGCGTAAAGACGTTAACCCAGATGAAGCGGTTGCTATTGGTGCCGCAGTACAGGGCGGCGTGCTGTCTGGCGACGTGAAAGATGTTCTGTTGTTGGACGTTACCCCGTTGTCGCTGGGTATCGAAACCATGGGCGGCGTGATGACGGCGTTGATCTCCAAAAATACCACCATCCCGACCAAACATAGCCAGGTGTTCTCTACCGCAGAAGACAATCAGTCTGCGGTAACGATTCATGTGCTACAGGGTGAACGTAAACGTGCTCACGATAATAAATCCCTGGGGCAGTTTAATCTGGATGGTATTCAGGCTGCACCGCGTGGTATGCCGCAGATTGAAGTCACTTTCGATATCGATGCCGACGGTATCCTGCACGTATCCGCGAAAGATAAAAACAGCGGCCGCGAACAGAAAATCACCATCAAGGCATCTTCTGGTCTGAACGAAGATGAAATCCAGAAAATGGTGCGTGATGCTGAAGCGAATGCTGACGCTGACCGTAAGTTTGAAGAGCTGGTTCAGACTCGTAATCAGGGCGACCACCTGCTGCACAGTACGCGTAAGCAACTGGAAGAAGTGGGCGATAAATTAGCCGCCGACGATAAGACTGCTATTGAAGACGCGCTGAAAGCGCTGGAAAGTGCACTGAAAGGTGAAGATAAAGCCGATATCGAAGCCAAAATTCAGGCGCTGGTTCAGGCTTCCGGTAAGTTACTGGAAGTGTCTCAGCAGCAGGCTCAGGCTGGTACTGACGGTGCCGCTGGTGATGCTTCCGCTCGTAAAGATGACGACGTCGTTGATGCTGAGTTTGAAGAAGTAAAAGATAAAAAGTAATCGCCCTTTGAGCGGGCGTAGTGACAGCAACGGTACCTGAAAAACGGGATAGAGGCTGTTACTGGCAACCAGCACGGGCGTCGAGGAAACTCTGCGCCCGTGCACGCATGTTGAGGGCAGGACAAAAGCATGGCGAAGCAAGATTATTACGAGAGCTTAGGCGTCTCTAAAGATGCAGAAGAGCGTGAGATAAAGAAGGCGTATAAGCGTCTGGCGATGAAGTATCATCCGGATAGAAACCCGGGTGATAGTGAGGCGGAAGCTAAATTTAAAGAAATAAAAGAAGCCTACGAAATCCTGACTGACTCTCAGAAACGTGCAGCTTATGACCAGTATGGACATGCTGCATTCGAGCAAGGCGGTATGGGCGGCGGTGGAGGATTTGGCGGCGGCGGTGCCGATTTCGGTGATATTTTTGGCGACGTGTTCGGCGATATATTTGGTGGCGGACGCCGCCAGCGCGCAAGTCGTGGTTCCGATTTACGTTATAACATGGAATTGTCGCTTGAAGAGGCTGTCCGTGGCGTCACCAAAGAGATCCGTATTCCTACGCTAGAAGAATGTGGCGTGTGTCATGGCAGCGGTGCTAAACCCGGTAGCTCGCCGGTTACCTGTCCAACTTGTCATGGTAATGGTCAGGTTCAGATGCGTCAGGGGTTCTTTACGGTACAGCAGGCTTGTCCGCATTGTCATGGTCGCGGCAAGATCATTAAAGACCCCTGCGTTAAATGCCATGGTCATGGCCGCGTAGAAAAGAGTAAAACGCTGTCGGTGAAAATTCCTGCGGGGGTAGATACCGGCGATCGTATTCGTCTGTCTGGAGAAGGTGAAGCGGGCGAACATGGCGCACCAGCGGGCGATTTGTACGTTCAGGTTCAGGTTAAAGCGCATCCGATTTTCCAACGCGAAGAGAACAATCTGTATTGCGAGGTTCCTATCAATTTTGCCATGGCAGCACTGGGTGGTGAAATCGAAGTTCCGACGCTGGATGGGCGTGTGAAGCTGAAAGTTCCGGCTGAAACACAAACCGGAAAACTGTTCCGTATGCGCGGGAAAGGTGTGAAGTCTGTTCGCGGTGGAGCTCAAGGCGATTTACTGTGTCGGGTTGTTGTGGAAACGCCAGTCAATCTGAATGATCGTCAAAAGCAATTGCTGCAAGAGCTTGAAGAAAGCTTTGGTGGCCCGTCTGGCGAAAGAAACAGTCCGCGATCTAAAAGTTTCTTTGACGGCGTGAAGAAATTTTTTGACGATTTAATTTAAACGATCAATAACCATCGGGTTGTGAATCGAATGAGAAGCCGGTTGGTGAACACCAACCGGTTTTTTGTGCCTTCGCCTAACCTGGCTCTCTTTAATAAATCGTTTTTTTCGATCTTTTATCCAGTTTTAATCTACTTTTAACGAGTATTTATATTACGTAATCTTGCCTGCAAGAAATTGGGGACATGGTATCTGCACCCATACCTAACAGAGAGATTAATTAATGATAACGATGATTCGCCGTTTTATCGGGTTAGATGCAGCGGCTGGTGTGATGTTGATGATAGCAACGGTGCTGGCGATGTTAGCGGCCAACTGGTCTGTGACTGCAACTGGTTACCAACAATTCTTGATGATGCCAGTAGAAATAAGATTTGGCGCATTGGAAATCAATAAAAACCTACTGCTATGGATCAACGATGGATTAATGGCGATTTTTTTCCTGTTGATTGGCTTGGAAGTGAAACGGGAATTGGTGGAAGGGGCTTTATCTAGTCGGCAACAGGCAATGTTGCCGCTGGTGGCTGCGGTAGGGGGGATGGTGTTCCCCGCGCTGATCTTTCTGTTTTTCAACGCGAATGATGAGGTAACACGTGCTGGCTGGGCGATTCCCGCTGCTACGGATATCGCGTTTGCTATTGGTGTACTGACGCTTTTAGGAAAGCGTGTTCCCTCGGGATTAAAAGTCTTCCTGTTGGCGCTGGCAATTATTGATGATCTGGGGGCGATCCTGATTATCGCCTTGTTTTATACGCAACAGATTTTCTGGCCTGCATTGGGGGGCGCGGTGTTGTCAGTGGCCGTATTGGCATATATGAACCGACAGCAGGTCAGAAAAACATCCGCTTATTTGCTGGTTGGAATTGTCTTATGGGTCTGCATTCTAAAATGTGGTGTCCATGCGACGCTGGCAGGTGTGATCGTTGGATTTTTTATTCCATTACGTACATCGGGGGCGGGGGATTCCCCTGCAATCACATTGGAACATGGTCTACAAACGTGGGTCGCATTCTTAATTATTCCGTTGTTTGCCTTCGCTAATGCAGGCATTGTGTTGCAGGGGATTGAGTTAGAAAAACTGTTTTCACCGTTGAGCCTTGGTATTGCCGCCGGGTTGCTTGTCGGTAAGCCTTTGGGTATTACGCTACTGAGTTGGTTAACGGTAAAATTAGGTTATGCTCGTTTGCCTTTTGGTGTGAGTTTCAGCCAGATCGTTGCTGTTTCCGTGTTATGCGGTATCGGATTTACCATGTCGATCTTTATTACGTTGCTGGCATTTTCTCAGGCTGATGCGGAGTTTATTACCTATGCTAAGTTAGGCATTTTACTGGCATCTTGTCTGGCCGCGTTACTTGGCTATTTGGTATTACATAGAATATTACCTACGTTGGATAAGGCGGTTCAGTCGCATAAGGGCTTATGTCATGCGGGAGGCGCGAAGAGGGAGTAGATGTGTCTCATTTGAATTTTAATCATCTCTATTACTTCTGGCAGGTTTATAAGTCAGGCTCTGTCGCAGCCGCGGCAGAGACGCTGTTTCTAACGCCGCAGACCATTACCGGACAGATTAAATTTTTGGAAGAACGCTTGCAGGGAAAACTGTTTAAGCGAAAAGGGCGCGGGCTGGAACCGACAGAACTGGGGCAGTTAGTCTTTCGCTATGCGGATAAAATGTTCCAACTGAGTCAGGAAATGCTGGATATCGTGAATTATCGTAAAGAATCCAGCCTGCTGTTTGATGTGGGGGTCGCGGATGCCTTATCGAAACGGCTGGTCAGCCAGATCCTGGAAACGGTAGTGACCGAACAGGATCACATTCATTTACGGTGTTTCGAATCCACGCATGAAATGCTGCTAGAGCAGTTAAGCCAGCATAAGTTGGATATTATTCTGTCGGATTGTCCCGTCGACTCAAGCCAGCAGGAAGGGCTATTTTCATTGAAACTGGGTGAATGTGGGGTCAGCTTTTATTGTCGGCGTCCTGTTCCTGAAGAATCTTTTCCCGATTGCCTTGAAACGCGCAAACTGTTGGTTCCAGGGCGTCGCTCCATGTTGGGGCGAAAATTATTGAACTGGTTTAATGCACAAAATATTCAAACAGAAATTCTGGGAGAGTTTGACGATGCGGCATTGATGACCGCATTTGGTATTAACCATGATGCCATTTTTGTTGCGCCATCCATGTACGCCAAAGCGATTTATCAGCAAGGAGATGTCGCTGAGATTGGCAGGATTGATAATGTTCAGGATGAATACTATGTGATCTTCGCAGCCAGGATGATCCAGCACCCTGCTGTGCAACGGCTATGCAACAAGGATTTCTCGGATCTCTTTCGTGAATGATGTTTGATCGTTGATAGAGAGAAGACGTAAAAAAACCGGTCTGAGCCGGTTTTAAACCTGACAGGAGGCGCATAAGATGCTCTCAGATAGGCTATCAGCGAAACACATGCCTGATAGACTATGATCAACGACTTTTGACCGAATTTTTGCCAAAGATGAGTTGCTGAGCCATTGGGCGACCGATAAAATTCTCCGGAAAGATAGGTGTGACCGCGCTTGCCTGCTCCAATCTTCTTAGCTGATCTTCAGTGAATTCGACACTTAATGCACCGAAGTTTTCCTCTGCCTGCTCCAGCGTACGGGCACCAATGATGGGCGAGACCACTGCCGGATTTTGTAGCGTCCAGGCAAGTGCAACTTGAGAGTGCGACGCCCCTACTTCATCAGCTACCTTTCCAACGACTTGGGCGATAGTCAGAGCCTGTTCATTGAGGTATCCCGATGAGGCGATAACGCCCTTGCGTGTTTCCGATACATTAGCGTCGTTTTCATCTGAAAGGTCCGCGTGACTGTACTTACCTGTGAGTATCCCGCCGCCGAGCGGCGACCACGGCAGAACGCCCAGCCCCATAGCCTGCGCCATCGGTATGAGTTCATGCTCGACCGTTCGTTCGACGAGGCTGTAGCTGATTTGCAACGCCACGAAGGGTGACCAGCCGCGTAAGTCGGCCAGCGTTTGCATTTGTGCCACCCGCCATGCGGGTGTGTTGCAGATGCCGACATAGAGAATCTTGCCCGATCTGACTAAGTCATCCAGAGTGCGAACAATCTCGTCAGGGGGGGTTGTGAAATCCCAGGCATGCAGGTACAACAGATCAATGCGATCGGTATCAAGCTGTCGCAGGCTCTCTTCGACCGACCGTACGAGATTGAGGCGATGGTTTCCGCCTGAATTGATGTTATTGGCATCGCGTGCCATGGTGAATTTGGTCGCGAGAACAATGCGTTCACGTTTATCTTTGATAAGACCACCCAAAATTCGTTCGGAGGCACCATTGGTGTAGTTAACCGACGTATCGATAAAATTTCCTCCACGATCAACATAGGCATCGAGGATACGTTTTGCTTCCGCATCGTTCGCGCCCCAACCCCAATCTGAGCCGAAGGTCATTGTGCCTAGCGACAAGGGGGAAACTCGGAGACCTGAACGGCCGAGTAAGCGATAATTATTCAATAATGTGTTGGTAGTCATATGGCGTCCTCATCGGTGTAACATTGAGACAGGAGAAAGCTGACGTGGCTTTACCCCATCTGATGGCATCGCCAGCGGAAGAGAAGTGCCACGCTTCGCATGTAGATCATTTTCTTCATCCACGGTTGTGAGCGATAGAATGCTTCTCCGCAATGATTGCACGATCGTCCGAGGGCGTTAAAAATAGAAGGATAAGGTCTTTATGCTAGATACGGCGATGTGTTATGACGCAAATTGAACAATTTCGGGACGCGATTGAAAGACATATGCCACAGGATGGGACGTTTGAGTGTCTCATCCCTGGGATGAAGCTTATCCGATGCTCTGCGCCGACGATGCCGATGCCGGTCATCTACGAGCCGACAGTCTGTTTCGTCGCACAGGGGCGGAAACAGGCACAGCTAGGCTCCCGTATTCTCCACTATGACCCAAGCAGCTATCTGGTTGCCTCAGTGAGTCTTCCCGTTGTCGGAACTGTCACGGATGCCAGCGAGGCACACCCTTACCTGAGTGTTCAGCTTGATTTGAACACAGTAGAATTGGGAGAGTTAGTGATGCGGTATCCTCGCATGACCGAGAGGCGTTCGGGGATAATTGGCCTCACGATCAACGAGATGACTTCAGGATTACTTGATGCGGCTACGCGCCTCGTCACCTTGCTTGATACACCAGAGGATATTGATGCACTGGGTTTGCTCGCCATACGTGAGATCCTTTACAGGTTGATGACTGGCCCAAATGGCCAAATCATTTACGCGATGGCTCAGTCCGATAGTCGGCATAGCCAAGTTGCTCGTGCCATTATGTGGATCAGAGCGAATTTCCAGAAAGCTTGCCGTATTGAGGATTTGGCCAACATGTCCAGTATGGGGCGTTCGGCATTCTATGAACATTTCAAAGCCGTTACCGCAATGAGCCCTTTGGAATTCAGGAACCAGTTGAGAATGCAGGAAGCGCGACGCTTGATGGTCAGCGATGGAATGGATGCGGCAAATGCCGGGTATACCGTGGGCTATGACAGCCCGTCACAGTTTAGCCGCGACTACTCTCGGCTTTTCGGAAGGCCACCTGCAAACGATGCGCGATTGCTTCGCTTGTCCAACTAGAGTTCGTCCGCGCAGTCCACAAGGTTGGTATTGCCATCACCGCGCATCAAGCCGTAGTAGCCTTGGCATCGGTTGGAGAAGATTGCATCAGAAAGACTGTTGACGTAAAAAAACCGGCCTAAGCCGGTTTTTTCAACAATAAAACGCGAAACGCGATTATTGCATGGCGTTGATGCGCGCAACCAGATTGGATTTATGACGTGCAGCTTTGTTTTTATGGATCAGGCCTTTACCAGCCTGGCGATCCACGATCGGTTGCATATCATTAAACGCATTCTGTGCCGCTTCTTTATCGCCAGTAGCGATCGCCGCGTATACTTTCTTGATGAAAGTACGCATCATGGAGCGACGGCTTGCGTTATGCTTGCGGCGCTTTTCAGACTGTACGGCGCGTTTCTTAGCTGATTTGATATTAGCCAAGGTCCAACTCCCAAATATATTCTATCGAGGACAATTCAAAGGCCGAGGAATATGCCCTTTTAGCCTTCGTTTGTCAATGGATTTGTGCAAATAAGCGCCGTTTGTACGTCGACGCCTGTTACGTTGTGATGGCGCAGGATTTTAGCAGCTTCATGCGGCGGAATACAGCTTTTCGCATCATAAATTCGCAGTGATACGATTATCCGCTGCTAAAACAGCAAGAATACTGCCGATATTCAGAAGGGTGACTGCAAAAGGCATGAATCGCGGGTTAACCTTACTCGTTGTACAAGGTATAATCCGCCGATTTCCATTATTTTAACCAATTTGTTCTGAGTCAGCCATGCAGCTAATTCGCGGTATACACAATCTTCGGGCACACCACTATGGCTGTGTGCTCACTATTGGTAATTTTGACGGTGTGCACCGTGGACACCAGATGTTGCTGGAACGCTTGAAGCAAGAAGGGCAGTCGCGCGGCTTACCTGTCATGGTGATGATTTTTGAACCCCAGCCGCTGGAATTGTTTTCCGCTGACAAAGCGCCTGCGCGGTTGACCAACCTGCGCGATAAAGTGAATTATCTGGAACAAGCGGGGGTTGACTACCTACTGTGTGTGAAGTTTGATGCACATTTTGCGGCCAATCATGCCCAAACGTTTGTTTCCTCGCTGCTGGTGGAGCAACTGGGCGTCCGGTTTTTGGTCGTCGGCGATGACTTTCGCTTTGGTGCTGGTCGGCAGGGTGATTTCCTGTTATTACAACGTGCTGGGCTTGAGTCGGGTTTTGATGTTATCAGCACCGATTCATTCTGTAATGGCGGTAAGCGAGTGAGCAGCACGGCTGTGCGGGAAGCGCTCAGTCATGATGACCTCTCTCTGGCAGAAAATCTGTTAGGGCATCCCTACCGTATTTCGGGTCGTGTGGTGCATGGTAATGAATTAGGGCGAACCATTGGTTTCCCTACCGCCAACCTGCCGTTAAAACGTCAGGTTTCACCGGTCAGTGGCGTGTATGCTGTTAGCGTATATGGATTGGGTGATGAACCGCTACCCGGCGTGGCCAATATTGGTACACGCCCGACGGTGACTGGCGACAAGCGCCAGCAGCTTGAAGTACATTTACTGGATGTGGCGATGGATTTGTACGGTTGTCATATCGAAGTCGTACTGCGTAAGAAGATACGTAATGAACAGCGTTTTGCTTCGCTTGAGGCTTTAAAGCAGCAAATCGCTAATGATGTGGTGACGGCCCGGGAATTTTTTGGGTTAAAGACACCGGTTTAATTTTTTAGCCGAAAACGAAATCGAGAATCTAATGAGTGACTATAAGACTACCCTGAATTTGCCGGAAACAGGGTTCCCGATGCGTGGCGATTTGGCCAAGCGTGAACCTGACATGCTGAAACGTTGGTATGAACAGGATCTGTACGGGATTATTCGTAATGCCAAGAAAGGTAAAAAAACCTTCATTCTGCATGATGGCCCTCCGTATGCGAATGGCAATATTCATATTGGTCACTCAGTTAACAAGATTCTGAAAGATATTATCGTTAAGTCTAAGGGACTGTCCGGCTACGATTCGCCTTATGTCCCTGGTTGGGACTGCCATGGTCTGCCTATCGAACTTAAAGTTGAGCAATTGATCGGTAAACCGGGAGAGAAGGTTACGGCGGCTGAGTTCCGCGCCGAGTGTCGTAAATACGCAGCCGAGCAGGTTGAAGGTCAGAAAAAAGATTTTATTCGTCTTGGCGTATTGGGTGATTGGGATCGTCCTTACCTGACGATGGATTTCAAAACTGAAGCGAACATCATTCGTGCACTGGGCCGCATTATTGAAAACGGTCATTTGCACAAGGGTGCCAAGCCCGTTCACTGGTGTGCCGATTGTGGTTCTGCGCTGGCGGAAGCGGAAGTTGAATATTACGACAAAACGTCTCCATCCATCGATGTGGCATTTCACGCCAGCGATGTGGCGGCAGTATTAGCCAAGTTTGGTGTGAGTAGCGTAGATGGCCCTGTTTCGCTGGTGATCTGGACGACCACGCCGTGGACGCTACCGGCAAACCGCGCAATTTCATTGAATGCAGAATTTGATTATCAACTGGTACAGATTGACGGTCAGGCGCTGATTCTGGCAGCCGATCTGGTTGAGTGCGTCATGGCACGTGCCGGTGTGACGCAGTGGATAGTGCGGGGTGACTGTAAAGGTGCCGATCTTGAATTGTTGCGTTTCCAACATCCGTTTATGGGGTTTGACGTACCGGCGATTCTAGGTGACCACGTGACGCTGGATGCGGGGACAGGTGCGGTGCACACCGCGCCCGGTCATGGTCCAGAGGACTATGTTATCGGTCAGCAATACGGGTTGGAAGTGGCTAATCCGGTCGGGCCAAACGGCTGTTATCTCAGTGGCACTTATCCGGAACTAGACGGTAAATTTGTTTTTAAAGCCAATGATATCGTCGTTGAAATTCTGCGTGAGAAAGGTGCTCTGCTGCATGTAGAGAAATTGCTGCATAGCTATCCTTGTTGCTGGCGTCACAAAACGCCGATTATTTTCCGCGCCACGCCGCAGTGGTTTGTCAGCATGGATCAGAAAGGTCTGCGTAAGCAGTCGCTGTCTGAAATCAAAGGTGTGCAGTGGATCCCGGATTGGGGTCAGGCGCGTATTGAAGCAATGGTCGCCAACCGTCCTGACTGGTGTATTTCCCGTCAGCGTACCTGGGGTGTGCCGATGTCGCTGTTTGTTCATAAAGAAACAGAAGCGCTGCATCCACGCACAGCAGAATTGATTGAAGCGGTGGCGAAACGCGTTGAAGCCGATGGCATTCAGGCGTGGTGGGATCTCGATCCTGCCGATGTGCTGGGTGCAGACGCTGATAACTACGTCAAAGTGCCGGATACGCTGGATGTGTGGTTCGACTCTGGATCGACGCACGCGTCTGTCGTCGATGTACGCCCGGAATTTAGCGGTCATGCAGCAGATATGTATCTGGAAGGGTCTGACCAGCATCGCGGCTGGTTCATGTCTTCCCTGATGATTTCTACCGCAATTAAAGGCAAAGCGCCTTACCGTCAGGTGCTGACGCACGGTTTCACCGTGGATGGACAAGGTCGCAAAATGTCTAAATCCATCGGGAATACTGTTAGTCCACAGGATGTAATGGATAAGCTGGGTGCCGATATTCTACGTTTGTGGATCGGTTCAACCGATTATTCTGGTGAGATTGCCGTTTCGGATGAGATCCTGAAACGTTCAGCCGATGCTTATCGTCGTATCCGTAATACAGCACGTTTCCTGCTGGCTAACCTGAACGGATTTGATCCGCAGCAGCACAGTGTGAAGCCTGAAGAAATGGTGGTGCTGGATCGTTGGGCGGTGGGATGTGCGAAAGCCGCGCAGGAAGAGATCATTGAAGCCTATGAAAGCTATGATTTCCACCGCGTGGTACAGCGCTTGATGCAGTTCTGCTCCATCGAAATGGGGTCGTTCTATCTGGACATCATCAAGGATCGCCAGTACACGGCCAAAGGCGACAGCGTAGCGCGTCGTAGCTGTCAGACCGCGCTGTATCATATCTCCGAAGCGTTGGTACGCTGGATGGCACCGATTCTGTCGTTCACCGCAGATGAAGTCTGGAATTATCTGCCGGGCAAGCGTGCACAGTACGTGTTTACCGAAGAGTGGTATGACGGTCTGTTCGGGTTGGATGCTACCGAAAGCATGAATGATGCGTTCTGGGCGGATATCCTGAAAGTGCGTAGTGAAGTGAACAAAGTGATCGAACAGGCGCGTAATGATAAACGTGTCGGTGGCTCATTGGAGGCGTCCGTCACGCTTTATGCCGATGCCGATTTGGCGGGTAAATTGCATCGTCTACAGCAAGAATTGCATTTTGCGCTGCTGACTTCGAAAGCGTTCGTAGAACGTTATGAAGATGCGCCTGCGGATGCTCAGGAAACGGAACTCTCTGGATTGAAAATTGCCTTAAGCAAGGCGGAAGGGCATAAATGCCCTCGCTGCTGGCACTATGAATCGGATATCGGTCATGATACCGATCATCCTGATATTTGTGGTCGCTGTGCAACTAACGTCGGCGGCAATGGTGAAGAGCGTAAATTTGTCTGATGAATAAATCGATCTGTTCGAGCGGATTGCGCTGGCTTTGGCTGGCGCTACTGGTTTTGGTTATCGATCTTGGCAGCAAACAGTGGATCCTTGCCCACTTTGCGCTGGGTGATACGCAACCTTTGTTTCCTTCTCTGAATCTGCACTATGCGCGGAATTATGGCGCGGCGTTCAGTTTTTTGGCTGATAAAGGTGGCTGGCAGCGCTGGTTTTTTGCCGGTATTGCGGTGGCGATTGTTGTCGTTTTGCTGGTGATGATGTATCGCGGCAGTGCGCAACACAAATTGAATAATATCGCGTACTCACTGATTATTGGTGGTGCGCTTGGTAATCTGTTCGACCGGACGTGGCATGGTTTTGTGGTTGATTTCATCGATTTTTATGTAGGTGACTGGCACTTTGCGACCTTTAATCTGGCAGATAGCGCAATCTGTGTTGGTGCAGCGCTTATCGTATTGGAAGGCTTTTTCAATACGCATGATGATACTGTCAAGCAAAAGGGGCACTGATGTCTGAAACTGTACAGAGCAACAGCGAAGTACTGGTGCACTTTATTCTGACATTAGCAGATGGATCGGCAGCAGAGTCCACACGGGAACGGGGTAAGCCAGCCTTATTCCGTCTCGGTGATGACAGTTTGTCACATGAGTTGGAACAACATCTGTTAGGGCTCAAATGTGGTGAAAAGCGCACATTCACATTACCGCCTGAATCCGCATTCGGGCTGAGCAATCCCGATTTGATTCAGTTTTTCTTACGTCGTGATTTTGCTGAAACAGGGGTTCCGGATGTGGGAACCATTATGTTGTTCAGTGGCGTAGGGGGGAATGATATGCCGGGAATTATCCGTGAAGTGGCGGAGGAGTCTATTACGGTAGATTTCAACCACCCGCTGGCCGGTCAGACGATTACGTTCGATCTGGAAGTTCTGGAAATTGATCCCTCTCGGCAGGAGGTTCCCCATGCAAATCTTGCTGGCTAACCCGCGCGGCTTTTGTGCTGGCGTCGATCGTGCGATCAGCATCGTTGAACGTGCGTTGGAGATATACGGTACGCCGATTTATGTCCGTCACGAGGTTGTTCATAACCGCTATGTGGTTAATGGTCTGCGTGAACGGGGAGCGATATTCATTGAGCAGATTAATGAAGTGCCGGATGGCTCAATTTTAATTTTTTCTGCCCATGGTGTTTCTCAGGCGGTGCGAGCCGAAGCAAAATGCCGAGATCTGACCGTTTTTGATGCAACTTGTCCGCTGGTGACCAAGGTTCATATGGAGGTTGCTCGTGCCAGTCGTAAAGGTACCGAAGCGATTCTGATTGGTCATGCCGGGCATCCGGAAGTCGAAGGTACGATGGGGCAGTATAGTAATGCCAAAGGTGGCATGTATCTGGTCGAATCGCCTGAAGATGTCTGGTTGTTGCAGGTAAAGGATGAAAATGACCTCTGTTTTATGACGCAAACAACGTTATCGGTAGATGACACCTCGGCGGTAATTGATGCGTTGCGGGCTCGTTTTCCGAAAATTGTTGGTCCACGCAAAGATGACATCTGTTATGCCACCACGAACCGCCAGGAAGCGGTGCGTAATCTGGCAGCAGAAGCGGATGTTGTGCTGGTGGTCGGGTCTAAAAACTCGTCCAACTCAAACCGTCTGGCTGAACTGGCCCAGCGCGCGGGGAAAGCCGCTTATCTGATTGATGCGGCAGAAGATATTCAGGAAGGCTGGTTGACAGGCGTTTCACACGTTGGTGTGACGGCTGGGGCATCGGCACCGGATATTTTGGTTCAACAGGTCATTAAACGTTTACAGGTGTTAGGCGGTGAGGTTGCCGTTGAAATGCAGGGTCGTGAAGAAAATATTGTTTTTGAAGTGCCAAAAGAACTGCGAGTTGAAGTTAAACAGATAGATTAGTATTTGTTTATGCGGTAGGGATTCTACCCTGCCGCTGTTACCCTTCCCATTTTCTCCCTGCTGTTGTCCGTCCGTGGAAATACGCATGCATAAAAATGAATTTTTATGCATGCTGCGATCTGGTTTATTTTTAACCCTTCTTGCGTGTATTCAAACACTCTGCGGTTTTTGATCGCTTTCAGAGGCAAATCTGACGCCAGCGATGAGATAGTTTTTCTGATTTTCTGTCATTTCAAACAGTATTTTCTAATCTGGTCGTAAATCCACTGGCGATAGTACACAGAGCCCGTTAACCTGATGTGATTTTCATGTCGTCAGTAGCAAAAGAGAGAGACATTATGAAAGATTCATCCATCCGTATTGCGGTTGTTGGGGCCGGTGGCCGCATGGGGCGTCAGTTGATCCAGGCCGTTGAACAAATGGACGGTGTGGTATTGGGCGCCGCGTTGGAACGTATTGGTTCGTCTCTAATAGGAAGCGATGCGGGGGAATTAGCCGGGCTGGGGAAAAACGGTATTACGGTGAATGAGCGTCTGGATGACGTGCAGGATGATTTCGATATCTTAATCGATTTCACCCGTCCGGAAGGCACATTGTCACATCTGGCTTTTTGCCGACAGCACCGTAAAGGTATGATTATTGGGACAACTGGCTTTGATGATGCCGGTAAAACGGCGATTAAGCAGGCGGCACAGGATATCGGGATTGTGTTTGCGGCGAACTTCAGCGTCGGTGTCAATGTCATGCTGAAGTTGCTGGAAAAAGCAGCCAAGGTCATGGGCGACTATACTGATATCGAAATCATTGAAGCACACCACCGCCACAAGGTAGATGCACCGTCTGGCACCGCGCTGGCGATGGGAGAGGCTATTGCTGATGCGTTGGGCCGGGATCTAAAGTCCTGTGCGGTATATACGCGCGAAGGTCATACTGGTGAACGCGATCCGAAAAGCATTGGTTTTGCTACCGTGCGAGCGGGCGATATTGTTGGTGAACATACTGCGATGTTTGCTGATGTTGGCGAACGTGTTGAGATTACCCACAAGGCATCCAGCCGTATGACTTTTGCTAATGGTGCAGTAAGAGCCGCTATCTGGATAAGTGCGAAGAAAAATGGTCTTTTTGATATGAGAGATGTGCTTTCTCTGGATGATTTATAGTTTATAATTTTATTTTATATATTCTATCTTACTGATAAAGGTAATCATTTTTGTGGTTACCTTTATTTTATTGTTTTTTGTTTTAATTTTATTCCATTCCATTTATTTTAATCAATTTTATAGTTATTTTTGGCACTGATTATCCCTCTGTATCCCTGAAGCCCCCCTCTTCTGGTGGTTTGTTACCCTTATTTTAACAATGTTGGCTCGCAACCGTTTACTTATCTAAGTTGATATGGCTTTTTACGTCAGTGGGGGGTGATTCATTACGGAAAGCATAAAAATAAGAGAAAAAAAGCGGTTTGAGTAGACAATCAGCAAGACCATCATTAAAATGCGCCCAATTTGCCAAAAATTTACCTTAAAGGTGGTTTTTGCATTGATTTAGTGGCTTTAATCTGAATTAATATGCAAATAACTTGATTTTTTATTCCTTGGAGGGTGTTTTGATTAAGTCAGCGCTATTGGTTCTGGAAGACGGAACCCAATTCCACGGTCGGGCCATTGGGGCAGAGGGAACGGCAGTGGGGGAAGTGGTCTTCAATACGTCGATGACCGGTTATCAAGAAATCCTTACTGATCCTTCCTATTCCCGCCAGATTGTCACTCTCACTTATCCCCATATTGGTAATGTCGGCGCTAATGCCAACGATGAAGAATCCCCCGCTGTACAGGCTCAAGGTCTGGTTATTCGCGATTTACCTCTGATTGCCAGCAACTACCGTAGTGAAGAAAGCCTGTCTGAATACCTCAAACGCAACAACATCGTTGCCATTGCCGATATTGATACTCGTAAGCTGACTCGCCTGCTACGTGAAAAAGGGGCGCAGAGCGGTTGTATCATCACGGGAGAGACGCCGGATGCCGTTGTCGCACTGGAGAAAGCGAAAGCCTTCCCGGGCCTGAAAGGGATGGATCTGGCAAAAGAAGTGACCACGAAAGAAAGCTACAGTTGGTTGCAGGGAAGCTGGACATTGGAAGGTGAATTACCTGAGGCGACAAACGAAAGTGAGCTGCCTTACCACGTTGTGGCTTATGACTATGGTGTGAAACGCAACATTTTACGTATGTTGGTGGATCGCGGCTGCCGCCTGACGGTCGTTCCGGCACAGACCTCTGCCGAAGAGGTGCTGAAACTTAATCCAGACGGTATTTTCCTCTCTAACGGCCCGGGAGACCCGGAACCGTGTGATTACGCCATTCGTGCAATCAAAACCTTCCTGGAAACGGATATTCCGGTATTCGGCATTTGTTTAGGGCACCAGTTGCTGGCTTTAGCTAGCGGCGCGAAGACGGTGAAAATGAAATTTGGTCACCACGGCGGTAACCATCCTGTCAAAGATCTGGATGCCAACTGCGTGATGATTACTGCGCAAAACCATGGGTTTGCCGTGGATGAGACGTCATTGCCCGCCACGCTGCGTCCAACACACAAATCTCTGTTCGACGGTTCGTTGCAAGGGATTCATCGTACCGATAAGCCGGCGTTCAGCTTTCAGGGGCATCCTGAAGCCAGCCCTGGTCCACATGACGCCGCGCCACTGTTCGACCACTTTATTGAATTGATCCAGACTTATCGTTCTTCGGCTAAATAATCAGGAGCAAGAAAATGCCAAAACGTACAGATATTAAGAGCATCCTGATTTTGGGCGCGGGACCGATTGTGATCGGTCAGGCGTGTGAGTTTGACTACTCTGGTGCACAGGCGTGTAAAGCGCTGCGTGAAGAAGGCTATCGCGTCATTCTGGTGAACTCTAACCCGGCTACGATTATGACCGACCCGGAGATGGCAGACGCGACTTACATTGAGCCGATTCACTGGGAAGTGGTACGTAAAATTATTGAAAAAGAGCGTCCTGATGCTGTGCTGCCGACCATGGGTGGTCAGACGGCATTGAACTGTGCGCTGGAGCTGGAACGTCAAGGCGTGCTGGCCGAATTCGGCGTCACCATGATTGGTGCCACGGCAGATGCGATTGATAAAGCAGAAGATCGTCGCCGTTTCGATGTAGCGATGAAAAAGATCGGTCTGGATACCGCGCGTTCCGGTATTGCACACACGATGGAAGAAGCGCTGGCTGTAGCGGCTGACGTCGGCTTCCCGTGCATTATCCGTCCTTCCTTTACGATGGGCGGCACCGGTGGCGGTATCGCCTATAACCGTGAAGAGTTTGAAGAGATTTGTGAACGCGGGCTGGATCTTTCTCCGACGAAAGAACTGTTGATCGACGAATCGCTGATTGGCTGGAAAGAGTATGAAATGGAGGTGGTGCGCGATAAGAACGATAACTGCATCATCGTTTGTTCCATCGAAAACTTCGATGCCATGGGGATCCACACCGGCGACTCGATCACCGTTGCGCCAGCACAAACGCTGACGGATAAAGAATACCAGGTCATGCGTAACGCTTCGATGGCGGTGCTGCGTGAAATCGGTGTCGAGACAGGGGGATCTAACGTCCAGTTCTCGGTTAACCCGAAGAACGGTCGCCTTATCATCATCGAAATGAATCCACGTGTTTCGCGTTCCTCCGCGCTGGCCTCTAAAGCAACGGGTTTCCCCATTGCGAAGATTGCGGCCAAGCTGGCAGTGGGTTATACCCTCGATGAACTGATGAACGATATTACGGGTGGCCGCACGCCGGCATCGTTTGAGCCGTCTATCGACTATGTCGTCACCAAAATCCCTCGTTTTAATTTCGAAAAATTTGCTGGCGCTAACGATCGTCTTACCACCCAGATGAAATCGGTGGGAGAAGTGATGGCGATTGGCCGCACTCAGCAGGAATCCTTACAAAAAGCACTGCGTGGTTTGGAAGTGGGTGCCACGGGGTTCGATCCGAAGGTCGATCTTGACGATCCTGAAGCGTTGACCAAAATCCGCCGTGAGCTAAAAGACGCTGGTGCAGAGCGTGTCTGGTATATCGCAGACGCATTCCGTGCTGGCATGTCGGTTGATGGCGTGTTTAACCTCACGAATATCGATCGCTGGTTCCTGGTGCAAATTGAAGAGTTGGTGCGTCTGGAAGAACTGGTCGCAGAGAAAGGCGTCACTGCGCTGGATGCGACCTTCCTGCGTCAGTTGAAGCGTAAGGGTTTTGCCGATGCGCGTTTGGCGAAACTGGCGGGCGTTGCCGAAAGCGAAATTCGCAAGTTGCGTGACAAATTCGATCTGCATCCAGTCTATAAGCGTGTTGACACCTGTGCGGCTGAATTCGCGACCGATACCGCTTACATGTACTCCACCTATGAAGATGAGTGTGAGGCTAACCCGAATCAGGATCGCGATAAAATTATGGTACTGGGCGGTGGCCCTAACCGTATTGGTCAAGGGATTGAATTCGACTATTGCTGTGTACATGCCTCGCTGGCACTGCGTGAAGATGGTTATGAAACCATTATGGTCAACTGTAACCCTGAAACGGTTTCTACAGATTACGATACGTCCGATCGCCTGTATTTCGAGCCGGTGACGCTGGAAGATGTACTGGAAATCGTGCGTATCGAAAAACCGAAAGGCGTCATTGTACAGTACGGCGGCCAAACGCCGCTGAAGCTGGCACGTGCGCTGGAAGCCGCGGGTGTGCCAGTTATCGGCACTAGCCCGGACGCGATTGACCGTGCAGAAGACCGTGAGCGTTTCCAGCAGGCGGTCAACCGTCTTGGCTTGAAACAACCGGCTAATGCGACGGTGGCGGCGATTGAACAGGCGGTAGAAAAAGCGCGTGGCATCGGCTATCCGTTAGTTGTCCGTCCTTCTTATGTTCTGGGCGGTCGCGCGATGGAAATCGTGTACGACGAAGCAGATTTACGTCGCTATTTCCAAACGGCCGTGAGCGTATCTAACGATGCCCCGGTTCTTCTGGATCGTTTCCTGGATGATGCCATCGAAGTCGATGTGGACGCTATCTGTGATGGTGAGCGCGTATTGATTGGCGGCATCATGGAGCACATTGAACAGGCGGGCGTTCACTCTGGTGATTCGGCATGTTCTCTGCCTGCTTATACGCTGAGTCAGGAAATTCAGGATGTGATGCGCCAGCAGGTTGAAAAACTGGCGTTTGAGCTTTGTGTTCGCGGCCTGATGAATGTGCAGTTTGCCGTTAAAAACAATGAAGTTTATCTGATTGAAGTCAACCCTCGAGCGGCGCGTACCGTCCCATTTGTCTCTAAAGCCACTGGTGTTCCTTTGGCGAAAGTGGCGGCTCGTGTCATGGTGGGACAAACGCTGGTTGAGCAGGGCGTCACCAAAGAAATTATTCCGCCTTATTATTCGGTGAAAGAAGTGGTCTTACCGTTTAATAAATTCCCTGGTGTTGACCCGATTCTGGGGCCAGAGATGCGTTCTACCGGTGAAGTCATGGGCGTTGGTCGCACATTTGCCGAGGCGTTTGCCAAGGCGATGCTGGGTAGCAATTCCCACATGAAAAAAACCGGTCGTGCATTGCTGTCGGTACGCGAAGGCGACAAAGCTCGTGTGGTTGATTTAGCCGCCAAGCTACTGAAACATGGATTCGAGCTGGATGCGACGCACGGCACGGCAATTGAACTGGGTGAAGCAGGGATTAATCCGCGTCTGGTGAACAAGGTTCATGAAGGTCGTCCACATATTCAGGATCGTATCAAGAATGGTGAGTACACTTATATCGTTAATACGACGGCGGGGCGTCAGGCGATTGAGGATTCTAAACTTATTCGCCGCAGTGCACTGCAATATAAGGTGCACTACGATACGACACTGAATGGTGGTTTTGCGACGGCGATGTCGTTAACAGCAGATCCGACGAATAAAGTGACCTCGGTGCAGGAAATGCATGCGATGATTAAAGGTCGCTCGTAACGCCGATGTCTCTCCCGTCATGCCTGTAGAGGTATGACGGGAGGAAAAGCGGCGAGAAGGGAGCGCTGGTTAACTCAGCGCGACTTTGATACCCAATGCAATCAAAACGGTCCCCAGTACTTTATCCACGAGTTTCTGAATCTTGGCCAGAACCTGACGCACAGGGCTACTCTGAAATATGAATACCAGCAGTGGCCACCAGATCGCGGATAGCCCCCAGATAATCATGGCGTACCACAGCTTTTCTCCTATACCGGAATTAACGCTCAATACCTGCGTGAACATTGCCAGAAAGAATAACGTTGCCTTTGGATTCAGTAAATTACATAAGTAACCTTGCAAAAACGCTTTCTTCATACTGACGTGCTGTTTTGTTAATTGTGTGACATCCATTTTGCTTCCGCCACGCGACAACAGCGCCTGAATGCCGATCCACATGAGATAAGCCGCACCTGCGTATTTCAGCAAATTAAAGAGCCAAGGGGTGGTGGTGATCACCACAGCCAGACCGGCTACGCAGTAAGCCATGTGGGTTGCCACACCGCAGATAACCCCGAATGCTGTCATTAGCGCGGCAATACGCGGGTAACGAGTTGCGTTTTTGATGATCAGAAAAAAATCGGGGCCAGGCGAAATCATGCCCAGAGTCGCAATTGTCGCAATAATTAATGAGGTTTCTAGCATGTTGCGTTCCAGGTGGAGAAAAAATATATACCCGTCATACTTCAAGTTGCATGTGCGTTGGCTGCGCTCAGTCACCCGAATCACTTACTCAAGTAAGCTCATCGGGATTCCTTCGCTTGCCGCCTTCCTGAAACTTGAATTATTTGGGGTATGGAAATAACCGAAGAGAATGATAATGCCAGAATCATTAATTGGTATCTTCATTATTGGCTATTGGTTCGCAATGTGTTAACTATTTTCCTTTCTTTGTTTGTGGTTATACCCAAAATAATTCAAGTTGCGTGAAGGCGGCAACCGAACGAATCCCCAGGAGCTTACACAAGTAAGTGACTGGGGTGAGTAAGGGCAGCCAACGCACAAGCAGCTTGAAGTATGACGGGTATATATCTGCCATCTTTCAATTTGTAGAGACGTTGGCTGTAATTGACTCAGTTTCTTTAAGGGATTCTCTGTACTGAGGCTGCTTGTCACTGTCATACACGTTGAAATCTATGGGTATATTTTTGGGGTCAGGGTTGGAATAACATCATGGTTAGTGAAACAACACAGCAACGGGAGATCACCCGGCTGTGCATTCAATGTGCGCTTTTGCTATTGCAGCATGGTGCCGAAAGTATGGTCGTGGAACAGTTATCTTCTCGGTTAGGTGTAGCGCTGGGTGCCGATAGTGTTGAAAGTTCAATCTCGGCAAATGCGATTGTGCTAACAACTATCATGCAGGGGAATTGCCTGACATCGACACGTAAGAATGTCGATCGCGGCATTAATATGCATGTGGTGGTGGAAGTTCAGCATGCGGTGATTATGGCTGAGCACAAACTATTGGATGTGGAAGGGGTGGAAAAGAGGTTCTCGCATATCAAACCACTTCGCTATCCACGTTGGCTGATGGTATCCATTGTGGCGCTTTCCTGCGGTTGTTTCAGTCGGTTGAATGGTGGAGGATGGGACGCGTTTGTTGTCACAATGATAGCCAGTGGTCTGGCAATGTATGTCAGGCAGATTTTTACCGCACGTCACCTTAATCCATTGATTAATTTCTGTATTACGGCATTTGTTGCGACATCGGCTTCTGGTTTGCTGATGCGGTTGCCAGCCTTCCAACATACTTCCGGTGTCGCGATGGCGGCCAGCGTCTTACTGTTAGTGCCGGGGTTCCCTTTGATTAACGCCGTTGCTGACATGTTTAAAGGTCACGTGAACACGGGACTCGCACGATGGACCGTCGCCAGTTTGTTGACGCTGTCGACCTGTATCGGCGTGATTATCGCGATGTCGTTATGGGGGCTGCGCGGATGGGCTTAAGTCTGGTATGGGCACTGTTACAGGATATGGTGCTGGCGGCGGTGCCTGCTTTAGGATTTGCCATGGTGTTCAATGTGCCGGTGAAAGCATTGCGTTACTGTGCATTGCTTGGTGCGCTGGGGCACGGTGTCCGCTTTCTGGCAATACACTTTGGCATGAGCATTGAGTGGGCCTCTTTTTTGGCCGCGATCATGATTGGCGTCATTGGTATTCGCTGGTCGCGTTGGTTGCTGGCGCATCCCAAAGTGTTCACGGTTGCGGCGGTGATCCCGATGTTTCCTGGCATTTCAGCCTATACGGCGATGATTTCCGTCGTGGAGATTTCTCATCTTGGTTACAGTGAAGAGTTGATGCGAGTCATGATGACGCATTTTCTCAAGGCCAGCTTCATTGTGGGGGCGCTGTCCGTTGGACTATCGCTGCCGGGGATTTGGCTGTATCGCAAACGTCCTGGCGTATAGTCTGCGCGGCGTTGTGGCATCCGGTATACCTCATCCCTTTCAACGTACAGGAAGGGGCGGGATATCTGCCACGGGAAAGATGAACGGGATATCGACGAGTGGAAGGGGTTTCCGTATAGTGTCAGCAATTTTCCGACCTACAGGGTTTCACCATGGTTATTAGTTTAATTGCTGCACTGGCAGTTGATCGTGTGATCGGCATGGAGAATGCCATGCCGTGGCACTTGCCAGCCGATTTAGCGTGGTTTAAACGCAATACGTTGAATAAGCCGATCGTCATGGGACGTAATACGTTTCGTTCTATTGGGCAACCGTTGCCGGGTCGACACAACATTGTCGTTAGTCAACATCCTGGCGATGATGATCGCGTTACCTGGGCCACTTCGTTGGATGCGGCACTGATGGCGGTGGGAGACGTCGAAGAGGTCATGGTCATTGGCGGGGGAAGTATCTACCAGCAGATGCTGCCCAAAGCTCATCGTCTGTATTTGACCCATATTGATGCCGAAGTGGAAGGTGACACGCACTTCCCTGATTATGAGCCGGATGAATGGCAATCAGTCTTCAGTGAATTTCATGGTGCCGACGAACGCAACTCACACAGCTATTGCTTTGAAATTTTAGAACGCCGTTAATTCGCTATTTCCCCTTCTGTTATGTTTCACCCGCTATTCACGGCGGGTTTTAGACCTCGCGATAGCAATGAGCCTGCGCCACAAATACCAATGATGCTACCGATAGTGTCCCATTGACGGTGAGCACAGTGCTTTGTCTCCGTTGTGAGATAACATTTTTGTCATATTTCAATCGTAGTATGGACATATTGAATGTGGCGGGGATTTCCGCGTATTTAACTGAGGACGCTGTGCTCATGGTAATAAAACCAGAACAACTTAATGCCGATCGACTGGTTGATCCCAGCCGTCGTGAATTATTGCTGACAAATGCGAGCCCGCTCGGGTTGGCAGGATTTTTAGGGGGTGGGATTTGGTCGATTCCGACAGAAGTGCCAGCGGATTCTGCATCAAATCGCAACGTGGGTGACAAGCGTCGCATTTTATCACCCTATTAATACCGTTTATTCGTTGTCGTTATTCTGCTCTGACAGAGATTTTTGCGTGAAATAACGTTTATCTTCCCAACGTAACATCGTCAGTTTCCCGCCCCAGCAGCACCCGGTATCCAGTGCATAAATGTTTTCCGGTGTGCCTTTCCCTTCTAATGAAGCCCAATGACCGAACGCGATAGCATACTCTTCAGCGAGTTTTCGGGGGAGATCAAACCAGGGTTTTAACAAGGATGGCGCTTGACTAGGGGGCTCTTTGCACAGCATATCTAGCTGACCACCAGAAAAACAGTAGCGCATACGGGTGAATACGTTGGTACTGAAACGTAAACGAGGCAGACCGCTAAGTTCAGGAAGCCAATGATTTGGCATATCGCCGTACATCGCGTCCAAAAATAAAGGATAACTATCGCTGCTCAGGATGGATTCAACTTCACGGGCGCATATTTTCGCGGTATCCAAATCCCACTGTGGAGTAATACCGGCGTGTGCCATCACCAGTTTTAACGCTTCATCGACTTGCAGGATAGGCTGTTTACGTAGCCAATTAATTAAGTCATCCGCATCCGGTGCTTCAAGTAATTCCGCAATGCGATCTTTGGGCTTGCTGCGGCTGATCCCCGCATAAACTGCCAGAAGATGCAGATCGTGATTGCCCAATACCAGACGAGCGGCCGAACCAAGGGAACGGACAAATCTCAGTACGCCAAGTGAATCAGGCCCACGAGCGACGAGGTCGCCAGTTAACCACAGTGTATCCTGCGCAGGGTTGAAAGAAACTTGCGCCAACAGCGCGTTGAGTTCAACCAAACAACCGTGAACATCGCCAACTAAATAGGTAGACATAATTAATGTATCAGTGAAGAAATTGCCAGACGAAATACAGGGATATTGACCTGAAATGTGTTGCCTTGATGATCGAGCATCTGGTAGTGGCCTTCCATTGTTCCCAACGGCGTTTCCAGTACGGTACCGCTGGTGTACTGAAATTCGCTACCGGGTTGTATCAGTGGTTGTTCACCGACGACCCCTTCTCCCTGCACTTCGGTCTGCCGCCCATTGGCATTAGTAATCAGCCAATAACGGCCGAGCAAACGTACCGGGTGTCGCCCCAGATTGCGGACAGTAATCGTATACGCAAAAACAAAACGCTCTTCGTCGGGTTGTGACTGCGCCTCGACGTAGAAACTCTGAACCTGTACACAAACACGGGGCGCATTAATCATCACAATGACTCCAGTTATTCCTGTGTGGCAGGGTGCCCGACCAACCAATTTGCTAACCGGCAATATTGTTCCACCGTCACGTTTTCCGCCCGACTGGCGGGATCAACACCCAATTCGGTGAGGACTTCAGGGGTGAACAGATTGCCCAGACTGTTGCGCAGTGTCTTACGACGCTGGTTAAACGCTTCCGTTGTGATACGGCTCAGCACACGAATATCGCTGACCGGATAGGGGATCTCGGCATGAGGAACGAGCCGTACCACTGCGGAATCCACTTTAGGCGCGGGCTTGAAGGCTTCCGGCGGCACTTCAAGGACCGGAATCACCTGGCAATAATACTGTGCCATGACGCTCAGACGCCCGAAAGCTTTGCTGTTCGGTCCTGCGACCAGGCGGTTAACCACTTCTTTCTGCAACATAAAGTGCATGTCGCGGATAGATTGAGTATAGCTGAACAGGTGGAACATCAACGGGGTAGAAATATTATACGGCAGGTTGCCGAACACACGCAGTGGTTGACCGGCCTGTTCAGCGAGTGCGGCGAAATCGATCGTCATGGCATCTTGCTGGATAATGGTCAGTTTATCTTTCAGCGTTGGGTGCGTTTCTAAACGCGCGGCAAGATCTCGGTCCAGCTCAATAACGGTAAAACGATCCATCCGTTCACCAACAGGGGCGGTGAGCGCGCCAAGTCCCGGTCCGATCTCGACGACCGCTTGCCCCGGCTGAGGATTAATAGCCGAAACGATACTATCGATCACGAAGTGATCGTTTAAAAAGTTTTGCCCAAAACGTTTACGGGCGAAGTGACCTTGGTGTACGCGATTATTCATTACTGTGATTTATCATTTTAATGGCAAGATTTAATGCCGTGGTGAAGCTGCCGGGGTCGGCACTACCCGTTGCGGCCAGCTCAAGCGCTGTACCGTGGTCAACAGATGTGCGGATAAAAGGTAACCCCAGTGTGATATTAACGGCGCGCCCGAAGCCCTGATATTTCAGAACCGGGAGCCCTTGATCGTGGTACATCGCCAAAACGGCGTCAGCGTGTTGCAGATACTTGGGCTGGAAAAGCGTGTCGGCAGGCAACGGTCCTACCAACGTGATGCCTTGCTGACGAAGATCGTCTAGTGCCGGATTGATGACATCCAACTCCTCACGGCCCATATGACCGCCTTCACCCGCATGAGGATTCAGCCCACACACATAAATCTGTGGGTGGGTGATGCCAAATTTTGTCTGTAAGTCATGATGTAAAATCGTGATGACTTCATGCAGGCTCTGACGAGTGATAGCCGCAGAAACGGCTGACAGCGGCAGATGTGTGGTCGCTAAGGCGACACGCAGCTCTTCCGTCGCCAGCATCATAACGACCCGATCACAGTGGCTACGATCGGCAAAAAATTCAGTGTGTCCACTGAACGGAACGCCAGCATCGTTAATAATGCCTTTATGTACCGGGCCGGTAATCAGCGCCCCGAATTCACCTTTCAGGCAGCCGTCACAGGCTCGCGCCAATGTTTCAACGACATAAGCACTGTTAGCGACATTTAATTGGCCTGGAATGATGGTTGCCGGGGCGGCGATCGGCAGGATGGTCAGGCTACCAGCCTGTTGTGGTCTCGTTGGCTGGCCGGGTTGATAGTCATGCAGCGTCAGCGGCATCGAAAGCTGCAATGCGCGACTGAATAACAGGTCGGGATCGGCACAGCAAACCAGCTCGACAGGCCAGTCTTGCTGTGCGAGAGCAATCACCAGATCGGGGCCAATCCCGGCGGGTTCGCCGGGGGTGATCACAACACGTGGCGTATTGCGCTCAGTCTGCATTAATTATTAGCGCCATTAATCACTTTGACATACGCCGATGCACGCTGCTCCTGCATCCAGGTTTGTGCTTCTTCGGCGAATTTACGATTAAAGATCATACGGTACGCCTGCTCTTTTTGCGCCGCATCGGTTTTATCGACCTGACGGGTGTCCAGTAACTGAATCAGGTGCCAACCGAAAGAGGAATGAATTGGCTGACTGATTTCGCCTTTTTTCAGTTTCAGCAACGCGTCACGGAATGCCGGGTCGTACATATCCGGTGACGCCCAACCGAGATCGCCGCCCTGATTAGCCGAGCCTGGATCTTGCGAGAGTTGTTTGGCCTGAGTGGCGAAATCTGACGTGCCGCTTTTGATCTGCTGTACCACATCTTCCAGTTTTGCCTGTGCTTGGCTATCGGTCATAACAACGGAAGGTTTCAGGAGGATGTGACGTGCATGGGTTTCGGTGACTGAGACGGTTTTATCGCTGCCACGAATGTCGTTAACGCGCAGGATGTGAAAACCAACGCCGGAACGAATCGGACCAACCGTTTGGCCTTTCTGTGCCTGAGTCAGTCTATCTGCAAACAAGGTTGGGATTTCCTGCAATTTTCCCCATCCCATTTGCCCACCTTTCAGCGCCTGAGAATCCGCAGAGTAGGTGATGGCCAGTTTGCCAAAATCAGCGCCTTCATTAATTTGTTTTACCAGTGAGACAGCCAGATTTTCAGCTTCATCGACCTGTTGTTGACTCGGGTTTTCCGGTAGCGGGATCAGGATATGGCTCAGGTTAAGCTCTGCATCTTCGCCAGTTTGATTCGCGATTTGCTTCGCCAGCGCATCCACTTCTTGTGGTAATACCGTTACGCGACGGCGAACTTCGTTATTTCGCACTTCTGCAATCAGCATTTCTTTACGGATTTGATTACGATAGGTGTTGTAATTCAGGCCTTCGTAAGCCAACTGGCTTTTTAGCTGATCGATTGACATCCGGTTCTGTGCCGCAATATTGGCAATGGAACGATCCAATTGTTCATCAGTAATCTGGATACCCATTTTTTGTGCCATTTGCAGCACGATGTTATCCATGATCAGACGATCGGTGATTTGATGACGCAAGGTTGCATCATCCGGTAACTGCTGCCCTGCCTGCTGTGCGTTCAATTTGACCGACTGCAAAAGGCCATTTACATCGCTTTCCAGCACGACGCTGTTATCAACCACCGCCGCGACTTTATCAACCACTTGTGGTGCTGCGAACGCGGTAGAGGCACCACTTAGTGCCAATCCGAGAATCAGCGTTCTCCAGTTATTCATACCTTTCCCATTGTTTCATCCGCAAGGCGGGTTAAAAGTTTTATTGATACAATCTGTCCATATGGACGGCAAGTTCATCAGAATGCGCGTTGATAAGGTAAAATACCGGAACGTAGCATTTTTTCAGAACCCAGATTGTAATTATTGCTTAAACCGCGTAATTCGATATTAAACGATACTTTGTTGTCATACTCACTGCTACGGCTGGATGTATTCCAGTCCGTGATTTTACGTTCATAACCGACGCTGACCGCCCAGCAACAGGTATTGTATTGCACACCAATCATCTGGTCGGCAGGCTGATTCGCTTTGGTATCGTAGTAATAAGCGCCCACCACGGCCCAGCGATCGACAATAGGCCAACTGGCCGTCAGGCCGATCTGAGAAATACCCTGTTGGAATCCCGGATTCTGAACGCTGGGCAACATAGCCTGAATGTACTTGGCGCTGGCATAACGATAATTTAACTGTACCAGACGCTCGGCATCCCGGCGGTATTCCACGACAGCATCACCCAGCGCGACTTCGTTAAGACGGTTGTCGTACTGCAAACCACCTCGGACACCCCAGCTATCGTCGATTTTCAGATAGCTGTCACCTGCCCACACCAGACTGCCATTGTTTTTACTTTGATCGATGACGGTATTGTTGTCGCCGGTACGTGGTCGATCAAAGTAATAGATTTGACCTATAGAAGCATTAAAACGTTCAACCAAGGCATCATCATAAATTCGCGAAGTGATCCCTGTGGCAAGCTGATTCGCAGAGGCGATACGATCCAGACCACTGTAGGTACGCTCACGGAACAAGCCGGAATAGTCGGCCTGTAGTAGCGTTGAGTCATAGGTATGGATATTGCTTTGATTCCGGTAAGGCACGTACAGATATTGTGCCCGCGGTTCCAGCGTCTGGGTGTAGGCCTGTGACCAATCCATTTCACGCTCGAAGATCAGTTTGCCATCGACCTTATATTGCGGCATCACGCGGTTAACCGAATCTTTCAGCGCGTTTTTGTTCATGTCATTGACGTTTGGATCGGCGCGGTAGCGATCCAAATTATCCTGCTGATAATGCGTTGCCAGCAGGCGAGCTTCCGTCGTCAGGCTTCCCCAACGATTGGTCAATGGCAGGTTGAGCGCCGGTTCGAGGTGTAGACGCGTCGCTTCGGGACGATTATCGTTGACGTTGGTAAATTTTACCGCCTGGCCATAAAGATGTAGATCGACCGGGCCGATATCATTTTGGTAGTAATTGATATCAAGCTGAGGTTCGGAACGGTAGATGTCCCGACTGGCCGAGGTAGAAAAGACCTGAAACTGTCTGGTAGAGAGGGCGGTATCCCAGTTCTGGTTGGCATAGCCTACGCTGAGTTTTTGCGTAATATATCCATCTGTACTGGAGCCATAAGTCGAGTCAAGGTCTTTAAAGTAGGTCGAGTCGCTGACTTTGGTGTAGTCAGCATTAAAACGCCATACTTGATCCATGACGCCATTGTGCCCCCAGTGGAATAACCAGCGGGTATCATTATCGTCTCGTGGCGTGTTTTTGGCGTATTTGTTGTCGTCTGGCAACCAGTCAAGCTGAATGTTACCGAGACCCGGCGTCGTCAGATAACGGAACTCATTTTGCCACTGCATACCACGTTTGGTGAGCAAGTGCGGTGTGATTGTTGCATCGAAGTTTGGTGCGATATTCCAGTAGTAGGGCGTAATTAACTCAAAACCGTTACTGCTGCCGTATTTTGCATTCGGGATCAGGAAACCAGAGCGACGTTTATCGCCGATAGGCAGTTGCAAATACGGGCTGTAGAATACCGGTACGCCAGCAATCTTGAAACGTGCGTTCCAGATTTCGGCAACCTGTTCTTCTCTATCCTGAATCACTTCCGAACCGACGACGCTCCAGCTATCATCACCCGGTAGGCAAGACGTAAACGATCCGTTTTCCAGAATGGTATAGCGATTGCTGTCTCGCATTTTCATTTTGTCAGCGGAACCACGGCCCTGACGGCCAACCATTTGATAGTCACCGTTAAAGACGTCGGTATCTTTGGTATCAAGGTTCGACCAGGCTTTGGGGCCTTTTAATATGACCTGATTGTCATCATAGTTTACGTTTCCCGTTGCAGTCACGGTTCGCGTAGGGGCAGCACCCTGGGTAGTTGCCTGAATCTGATTCAGCTCCACTTGCTCAGCCGTCAGGATACTATTGCCTTGCTGAATGTTAACATTACCGAGGAAACGAGCATTATCTGGGTAATTAGCTTCCGTTTTGTCGGCCTGAATATGGACCGGCAATTGGTTAGGATCGCCAGTTACCAGCGGCCTGTCGTACGTAGGTACACCCAGCATACACTGTTCGGCAAGATCGGCCAGCGCATGCTGGCTATAAAGGGCCGACCAAATCAGGGTGGCCAGCAGGGTTGGGAAACTTTTTTTCATACGCGGTATCAGGTGTTCCGTCATCAGAGGCATCGTGCCGGCAAACGGTCAGAGACTATATCACTCATCAGCGTCGCGCCAGTGTTAAATCCCCACTGTTTTATACGCACTGCCGTTAGGTGCAAAGATAAATGACGGGTATGATAAAGCAATTTTTGGCCGACGGCATGGGGATTTGAGGAGTATATGCGGTATTGGGGAAAGTTGCTGGGGCTTGCGCTGGGAATTATGTCGAGCGGTGGCATCTGGGGAATGATTATGGGACTGCTGATGGGGCATCTGGTCGATAAGGCTAGGGCAGCGCGGCGCCGTAACTTTTTTTCAGCTCAATCGACCCGACAGGCGCTATTTTTCCTTACAACGTTCCAGGCCATGGGGCACCTCACCAAATCCAAAGGGCGAGTAACGGAAGCAGATATTCAGATCGCAACCAAAATGATGGATCGTCTTGAACTGTTTGGTGACGCGAGAAGTGCGGCACAACAAGCCTTCCGCGAAGGGAAGGCCAGCCATTTCCCCTTGCGTTTCAAACTGCGTAAATTGCGGGATGCCTGCCTTGGGCGATTTGATCTGATTAAGATGTTTCTGGAAATTCAGTTGCAGGTGGCGTTTGTCGATGGCGTATTGCACCCGAACGAAAAACGCGTGTTGTATGTCATTGCTGATGAGCTGGGGATTACCCGGGAGCAGTTTGAATTTTTCCTGAGAAATATGGAAAGTGGCCAGTCGAAGCAAGGCCAAAGCGGAACGAAACACGGTAATAAGTCTTATCAGCGCCGCAACCAGTCGTCATCCGGAGGTCATTCTTATGGTGGTCAGCGTACATTTACGTCATCACGTGAGCCGACGGTGGAGAGCGCCTGTCGGACGCTGGGTGTCCGCAGCAGCGATGATGCCGCGACAATTAAACGTGCTTACCGGAAACTGATGAGCGAACATCACCCTGATAAGCTGGTAGCAAAAGGGTTGTCGCCCAGAATGATGGAAATGGCGAAGCGAAAAGCACAAGACATCCAGGCCGCCTATGAGCTATTAAAAAGTACACATTCTTTAAAATAACCCCCTCCTAAATCTTTTTTATCGTCTGCTATTTCCCCGACCTACTGATTTTCCATGCTGCTTACCCAGTGTCAGCGATACCCGCATTCATTACCTTAGAAATCGGCTTCGCAGCGAAAGTGCATCGGCGTGTTAAATTCCGGATGGGTAATACGGAGTTCCTGAGCATGCAACAAAAGGCGGGAAGCCATTGCTTTGGCTTCCGGGGGCGCGTAGAAGCCATCACCGAGTATAGGGTGACCGAGTGCCAGCAAATGGACGCGTAGCTGGTGAGAACGTCCGGTAATGGGCATCAATTTCACTCGCGTCGTACCATCGGGATGGCGTGCCAAGACCTGATACTCCGTCTGAGCGGGTTTTCCCTGCTCAAAACAAACCTTCTGTTTTGGACGATTGGGCCAGTCGCAAATTAAAGGGAGGTCGATGAGCCCTTCATCGTGCTCCATTAATCCCCATACGTGAGCCAGATAGGATTTTTTTGGCTCTCGTTCTCGGAACTGGCGTTTTAATTCCCGTTCGGCCGCCTTTGTCAGGGCGACAACGATCACGCCACTGGTTGCCATATCCAGGCGGTGTACGGATTCAGCGGTGGGATAGTCAGCCTGAATGCGGCTCATGACGCTGTCTCGGTGTTCTGGCGCTCGACCGGGAACCGATAGCAGGCCGCTGGGCTTATTCACCACCATGATGTGCTGATCCTGATACAGAATGTGTAACCAGGGATCGGTAGGCGGGTTATAGGGTTCCATTCACGCTCCAAAATACGCAAAAGACAAGGACGTCATTGCTGTCTGATCGAGATACTCAGGCTTATCACGGGGCGAGGTGTTCCAGCGGAAACCCCATCCCCGTACTTTCTCTACTTTTTTCTTTCTCTACTCTGCGGCTGTCCGTGTGCTGGAAAGCCTGACTGCCTGAAGAGTGGGTGACGACATTATTGATGCGTCACCACCACCAGACGAATGGCGTCCAAACGCCAGTTAGCTTGATGCAAATTGCTTAGGACGTGATCACGCTGGGTTTCGAGTGCTTGCAATTCATCGTCACGAATATTGGGGTTAACGGCCTTTAACGCTTCCAGACGTTCCAGTTCACGACGCAGTTGCTTATCAGCCTGATTCTGAGCATCCGTAATTAACTGCCGAGCCTGCGTTTCCACAAGGGGTTCAGCCTGCTGCAACATGGCGTGAACATCAGCCTGAACGGCATTAACCAGCTTGCTGGAAGTATGGCGGTTCACCGCGTTGAGTTGGCGGTTGAAACTTTCGAATTCAACCTGTGCAGCAAGGTTGGTCCCTTTACGATCCATCAACAGGCGAACCGGCGTTGGCGGTAGAAAACGCGTCAGTTGCAGATGCTTTGGTGCCTGAGCTTCTACAACATACACTAACTCAGCGAGTAGCGTGCCTACCGGTAATGCTTTGTTTTTTAACAGCGATACGGCACAACTGCCTGTATCACCCGAGAGTATCAGGTCAAGCCCGTTACGAATTAATGGATGCTCCCAACTGATAAACTGCGCATCTTCCCGGGATAGCGCCTGTTCACGATCGAACGTGATGGTGCAACCGTCTTGTGGCAGGCCGGGGAAATCCGGTACCAGCATATGATCCGATGGCGTCAGCACAATCAGATTATCACTGCGATCTTCCTGATTGATGCCCACGATATCAAACAGATTTAGCGCAAACGTCACCAGATTGACATCATTGTCCTGCTCGGCGATGCCCTGTGCCAACTGCTGTGCTTTTTCGCCACCGTTAGAGTGCATTTCCAGTAAGCGATCGCGACCTTGTTCGAGCTGCTGTTTCAAGCGATCATGCTGTTGGCGGCAGGTGTGAATGAATTCATCCAGACCTTCTTGCTCTCCTGCTGTCACCAACCGCTCGATCAGCTGAGCGTAGTGGGCATCATAGATCGTTCGCCCCGTTGGGCAGGTATGTTCAAACGCATCAAGCCCTTCGTGATACCAACGTACCAACATGGCTTGTGCCGTATTTTCCAGATAAGGGATCAGGATCTGAATCTGCTGTGTTTGACCAATACGATCCAAACGGCCAATGCGCTGTTCCAGTAGATCGGGGTTAAAAGGCAGATCAAACATGATCAGGTGGCTGGCAAACTGGAAGTTGCGGCCTTCGGATCCAATTTCGGAACAGATCAGAACTTGAGCGCCGTCTTCTTCCGAAGCGAAATAGGCGGCGGCCCTATCGCGTTCAAGAATGGAAAGCCCCTCGTGGAAAACGGCGGCACGAATGGCTTCCCGAGTACGAAGCACTTGCTCCAGTTGTAGTGCCGTGGTGGCCTGGGCGCAGATCACCAGCACCTTTTCGTCGCGATGCGTCGTCAGATAATTGAGTAGCCATTCAACGCGTGGATCGAAATTCCACCAGGTTGCGTCGTCACCTTCCAGTTGTTGATAAATCTGCTCTGGGTACAACATCTCACGGGCGCGGGCCTCGGGTTGCTTGTTAGCGCTCATGATGCCAGAGACTTTGAGCGCGGTTTGGTACTGCGCCGGTAACGGCAGACGGATTTGGTGCAAAATACGCTGTGGGAAACCTTTTACGCCCTGACGGGTGTTTCTGAACAGCACACGGCTAGTACCGTGGCGATCCATCAACATCGTAATCAGTTCCTGACGTGCACGCTGATTATCTTCGCTATCGCTATTGATGGCTTTCAGCAGCGGTTCAATATCTTGTTCACCCAATAGCTCACTCAACACGTTGAGTTCGTCGGTTTTCGCTTTTTCTCCGGCCAGTAATAGGGTAACGGCATCGGCAACCGGACGGTATTGTTGTTGTTCGGCAATGAATTCCTGATAGTCATGGAAACGATTGGGATCGAGTAAACGCAGGCGCGCAAAGTGGCTTTGCTGGCCTAATTGTTCCGGCGTAGCGGTCAACAGCAGTACGGCGGGAATATGACGAGCCAACTGCTCTACAGCTTGATACTCAGGGCTGGGGTTCTCTTCGCTCCAGGCTAAATGGTGTGCTTCATCCACGACGAGCAGGCCCCAATTGGCATTAACCAATTGCTCAAAACGCTGTGCGTTACGCTGCACAAAATCCAGAGAACAAATCACCAACTGTTCAGTTTCAAAGGGATTGCTGCTATCCAGCTTGGCTTGCGCATAACGTTCATCATCAAAGAGTGAGAACAGCAGGTTAAAGCGGCGTAGCATTTCGACTAGCCACTGATGCTGCAACGTTTCCGGCACAATAATCAATACACGTTCTGCCCGGCCAGAAAGCAGTTGCTGATGAATGATCATCCCGGCTTCAATGGTTTTTCCCAGACCGACTTCATCCGCCAGCAACACGCGAGGCGCATGGCGTTGTCCCACTTCGTAAGCAATATGTAACTGGTGTGGGATAAGGCTGGCGCGCATGCCACGCAGACCGCCCCATTGTTGGAGAGCCTGTTCATTCTGATGCTTACGGGCGCGATAACGCAGGGCAAAGCGATCCATTCGATCAATCTGACCGGCAAAAAGTCGATCCTGTGGTTTATTAAAGGTGAGCTTACTGTCCAGGAATACTTCGCGTAGTTCTGCCGATGACTCGTCATCCAGACGTTGGCCGCAGTACACCAGCAGGCCGTTTTCTTCGCGCACGTCCTCAACCTTTAATTGCCAACCTTCGTGGCTGGTCACGGTATCACCGGGGTTGAACATCACTCGTGTGATGGGGGCATCGCTGCGGGAATAAAGGCGGTTTTCGCCGCTGGCAGGGAAAAGCAGCGTGATCATTCTTGTATCGACGGCAACTACCGTACCTAATCCAAGTTCGCTTTCCGTATCGCTGATCCAGCGTTGACCAAGTGTAAAAGGCATAAATTCTTAGCTCGATTTTTGTTTGTGTCTGGGGAGTCAGTATTTGGCTGTGTTATCTGTCGCTATTCGTGAATTTCTTTTTGACACGAACTGAGCGTGCTGATGATGTTAATTCTGAAAGGGCGATATGGTAATGGAAGGCGGCGCGTTCGTCACCTGCTCAAACGTCCTGAGTCGACGCTGATGATTAAAATAACCCCATTTGGCCCGTTACCAATGTCGTGAAATCGTCGTGAAGGAAAGGAAGGATGGCATCGGCGACAGGTTGCAGTTGGCGCTCGACATAATGTTGGTAATCCAATGGCGAATGCTGCGTTTCCAAAGGCTCTGGGCCGTTGATTGTGATGACATAACTAATCCAGCCGCCGTTCTGGTATTGCAATGGCCGCCCTTGCTGTCGGTTGTAGTCATCGGCAATTTTTGCCGCTCGAACGTGCGGCGGGATATTGCGTTGATAATCCTCAAGACGACGCCGCAGCCGTTTGCGGTAGACCAGTTGGTCATCAAATTCACCGTTTAGGGTTTGGCTGACGTACTCCCGTAACCACATCTGATAGGGCTTTTGCTGAAAAATGCGTAAGTAGAGCTGTTGCTGAAAGCGTTGTGCTAGCGGCGTCCAGTCTGTCCGCACGGTTTCCAAACCTTTAAATACCATTTTTTCACCTTGAGGTGTGGCGATCATTCCGGCATAGCGTTTTTTGCTTCCCTGTTCTGCCCCGCGAATGGTTGGCATAAGAAAACGGCAAAAGTGTGTTTCAAATTCCAATTCCAGTGCGCTGGTCAACTGCTGAGTGTGTTGCAAATGCTGTTGCCACCATAGGTTAACGTGTTTCACCAGTGCTTTGCCGATACGCGACGCTTCCTCCTCCTGATGTGCCCGCTTCAGCCAGACAAAGGTTGAATCGGTGTCGCCGTAAATAACCTCATATCCCTGTTGTTCAATGAGCTCACGTGTTTTGCGCATGATTTCGTGACCGCGTAGGGTAATGGATGACGCAAGGCGAGGATCGAAAAAACGGCAGCCCGTCGCACCTAATACGCCATAAAACGCATTCATGATGATCTTCAATGCCTGAGATAACGGTTTGTTGTTGTCTCGCTTTGCCGTCTCGCGACCTTGCCAGATCTGATCGACAATCGCGGGCAGGCAGTGAGAATCACGGGAAAACCAGGCACCGCGAAATCCTTCAACGGCGTGTTTTTCATCGGGATGCGCCATGCCGACAGCAAGCCCTACCGGATCGATAAGAAAGGTGCGGATGATCGAGGGGTAGAGGCTTTTATAATCGAGTACCAGCACTGAATCGTACAAACCGGGGCGTGAGTCCATGACAAATCCGCCGGGGCTACCTTCCATCGCAATTTCTCCCAGATTTGGCGCGACATACCCTGCCCGATGCATTCGTGGAAGATAGAGATGGCTAAAAGCGGCAACGGAGCCACCGTTGCGATCGGCGGCTAACCCCGTGACGCTAGCGCGTTCCAGTAAAAAAGGAAGTAATTCGGTTTTTGCGAAGATACGGGTCACTAACTCACAATCTTGTAGGTTGTAACGGGCAAGTGCGGGTTTGTCTTCGGCAAAGCGACGATCGATCTCATCCATACGCTGGTAGGGGGTATCGATCGCTTTTCCTTCTCCTAATAGCGCTTGTGCGACGAATTCTAAACTGAATGAGGCGAAATTCCAGGTGGCGGATTTTAATGCTTCAATACCGTCGATGATCAATCTACCCGCCGCACTAGCGAAAAAATGTCCTTGCTTGAAACCGTGTTCGCGCCATTCAATTTCGCTGCCATGACGACCTAGTCGCAGTGGAATACGATAGCGTTCGGCGTGTTTTTGCAGTACACGCAGATCAAATTGGACCAAGTTCCAGCCAATGATCGCGTCAGGGTCGTATCGCTGTATCCAGTGGTTCAATTTTTCCAGAAGTTGAGGACGGCTGGCGACGTATTCCAGTGTGAAATCATCTGAGTGGGGAGGCGTACCGTTTGCGGGGCCTAACATATAAACCTGCCGCTGCCCGCAACCTTCCAACCCAATACAGTAAAGCTCGCCATGGCGATTCGTCTCAATATCCAATGACACGAGCTTTAACGAGGGACGATAGTCGGGGTTCGGTTTCATACGCACCTGCGTTAGCAGGTTGGGGGACGTGGTTTCACCGTTGAACCACACGGGAGCGGTAATAAACCGCTCCATAAGAAAGCGATCGGTTGGACGGATGTCGGCTTCATAAATCTGAACACCGCCCTCTCGTAATTGTTTTTCAAGCCGCAAAAGCTGGCGGTATTGAGGGCAATACAGGCCGAGTAGAGCGTGATGATGGAAATCTTGTAAGGCTAACGGGCGTAGTTGCCAGTGTTTATCCTGACTGAGTAGCGATCGCGCCAGTGCTTCTTGTGACATGGGAATGAAAGCGACCGCCTGTTGAGGCGGTAAACGAGCTAGCATGGGGCCGTCATCGGTCGCCAGCCAGAATTCTACCTGTATGCCCGCAGGAGTATCACGCCAGTGGCGAGTAAGTAGAAAACCCTGACGAGTCTGCTCCACGAGGTCGCCTTCTTATGTCAAAGAGGAACACATTAATGGTCAGTGAGACCAGCAAAATCAGAATTGAGTATGGTTATTTATACAGTTGTTGTCTAGCGATTTATCGATATTACCTGTGTCTGGCTGGTCAGCGAGAGTAAAAGCATGCATGTATTTTTAATGTATTCAGGGGAGCGTTGAGGCGGCGGCAACCCGATTGCGGCCTTCCTGTTTGGCTTTGTATAACGCTTCATCTGCCATTTTAAATGCTCGCTCTATGGTAATCGCCCCCACTTCTGGTGACCATTGCGCGACGCCAAGAGAAATCGTCATATTACCAACCACGGGGATTGTGGATTCTGCTGTGTGTTGCCGTAGCCGTTCCGCAATATCAATGGCCGCTTCTACTCTGGTCTCGGGTAAAAGCATCAAAAACTCTTCACCACCGCTGCGACATAACACATCAGTATCGCGTGAACTGGCGTGAATGAGTTGAGCAAGATATTTAATCACGTCATCACCCACATCGTGACCGTAGGTATCATTAATACGTTTAAAGTAGTCAATATCTAACGCAATAATAGAAAAGCTTTTTTGTCCCAGGAGCCAATAGCGAAGCACATTCTCCAGTCCTCTTCGATTGAGCAGACCTGTCATTGGGTCTGAGTGTGCTTCGGAACGAAGCTTGCCGATTTTTCGCTGTAACAGATCGATACCTAGCAGCATTGCCTGTTTGAGTTGGGTCGCCTCGAAATACCAGGAATGAATTTTTCTGATATCGTCAGAAACGCTGATGGAATCCATTTTGTTGGCGCTGCGGGCCAACAGCCAAAGAGGTTGGGCAATTAATCGGGCAAATAGCCAAACACATAGTATGGTTAATGTCGCCATAGGGAGCGTATGCCGTAATACATCCAGCATTAGGCTCTCCAAGGGCTTCAGGGTTGAACTGGTTGGGCGAAGCGAGATAATGGTCCATTGAGACGTGGGTTCAAACGCGTATCCTGCCAGCATTTTTTCCCCGACATAATTGACCATCTGCTGGCTACCGTTATCCTGATGTTGAGAATTCATTTCTGCTGAGGCTGAATCAGTCTTGCCAATGCGCTCCATATCTTTGTGGTACAAGATGTTCCCGTGCTGATCGGTGACGTAAATGTAAGAGCCATCCCGGTAATAGTGTTGATCAAGCATTGCATTGAGAATGCTGGGTCTTTTTAGATAGATGGAGCCAGCGATAAAGCCTTTGTAACGGCCATCCCGGGTAAAAATAGGCGATGAAATCAGTACGATGAAGTTATCTGCGGCAGAAATGTAGGGCTGGCTAATGAGCGGGCGCTTTTCTTTTAGCGCTTCTAACGCACCTGGTGTCGTGATTTTCTTCCCAATCAGTTGAAGCGTATCTGGTGACGTGGCTTTAACGATGCCGTGTACATCAGCAATAGCGACAGAATTGAAACTGTTTGTTTGTAAGCGGACTCGATCTGCCTCTTCAATTAAGCGGTCAGTATCATCCATCTGTGTTGCTATCACACTGGCGCTGTAGGTGAGCTGTTGCAACGTAGACTTGAAGAATACTTCAGTCATGGAAGCCAGTTTTGTGGCGTATACACGATTGGCCTCCAACGTGTTATCAACCAGAAGCTGGCGTTGTACGCGATAACTGGCATAAAAACTGTTTGCCAACGTGACCAACGCGCTCATAACGGCTAAAAGCAAGATGAGGCGTCGTAATCCCAGATGGTTGAGTAAGTTAAAAAACATGTTGGATCGATGGGCGCAGTGAGGAGAGTTCATTACATCATAAGTGTTGGTACTGGGGCTGTAAAATTATTGTCTTGAAAATGCGCTGTTGTGAAATAAGCACCAATTGAGAACGTTCATCAGAAAAGTCTTACTACTTTCTTGCATCTCCTCCAGCTTGTGCTAAAAAATATAAGGTAGGTTTTTATATTCATCGTTTATTGAACGATATATGCATTGATTTTGTACATTATTTTAAGTATCCATGATGTTTCTGGTTTTTATGGGTAATGTACTGATTTTTATGTGGTAAAAATAATTTTGTTTTGATGGCGTCTATTTTTTACAGAGATGATAGTAATCGGACAATATTAAAAATAATACTTTATAGTTATGTGGTTATTTTGAATGGAATATTCTATCCCAATAGGAATTTAATAAAGTTTCCATTCTAAATAGTTAGCTGGTTAATTAATGATATGGTATTTTTGATAATAATATGATTTATACTTGTTTTTTGATGGTTTTCTATTGAAATGAATGAGTAAATGACGATGCCTTGCATCCTGCTGACTTTGTGCTAAATAGAATAAGTGATGTTGTTTTTCATCAGGTAATGACCATTTTTGTTTTTCATAAAAATAAATTCACATAAAGATATGTTTTATCTGAATATAAATCCCTATCCCAATAGGGGTTGCTATGATAATAAATAATCGGTTGATTGAGTGATGAGAAAAGTAAATATTCAATTTGAAGAATGGTCTCTTCCCGATGAACTTTGGCAAAAAATGGAACCTTTACTTCCCAAGCATGTGGCCCGTCACCCCTTGGGGCACCATCGTCGTCGGGTAGATAATCGGGCTGCAATGAATGCGATTTTCTTTGTATTAAGAACGGGGTGTCGGTGGAATGCCCTTAATACGACGGGTATTTGTTCATCCAGTTCTGCTCATCGGCGTTTTCAGGAATGGCGCGTGGCGGGCGTATTTGAGCAATTCTGGCTGAATGGCCTGCTTTCGCATGAAAAATTAGGACCAATAGATTGGTCGTGGTTGAGACTTGATGGGAATCGGCCTCAATCATCTCAGAGCATGTCTAGGCGATGAGTTAGGTGAGCGATGTCGGGTATAGGCATGCATCAAGATTTACTCTCAAATGGAACCTGAATTTCATAGGAGACTAAGCTATTTGATAAAACATTGTACACTATCGTTTATATTTAATTTTTTCTGAAAAATAATTTAAATTTCTCTGGGAATGAACAATTTCCTGAGGGTTTTATTTTCCTGAGCCATTTTTATGATGGATGGAATTAATTGTTCTCGATTAATCCATCATAAGGGCTCCCTTTTTCTGAGAATCTCAGCAGCATAATTAATTATCCTTTTCATAGCGTAATTTAATGCTCAATTGGGAGTGCAAATTAAATGAATGACATCTCTATTATCGTGAAGAAAAGTGGTGCCGCTTCTACGCTTAATGCCTCTTCAGGAGAGCTGTATTTATCTTCTCCTTCCATTGTGAAATTACAGGTCAGCCGGCAAGAAATCTCTGCTATGTCTCGTTCTGGTAATGATTTGATCGTGACATTGCATTCTGGCGAAAAAGTCGTACTGAAAAATTTTTATGTTGAGGGAGAACAAGGCTTCAGTGAGCTCGTATTGGAAGAGAATGATGGGGCGCTTTGGTGGGTGAAAGATCCTGCTGGTCAGTACCAATTTGAATCGATTTCTGGTCTTGAAGCGTTGGCCGGTGCAGAGTCATCAAGCACTTCTGGTTGGGCATATGTTTTAGGCGCACTTGCTGTTGCTGGAGGGGCGGCTGCTATTGTCGCGCATGACAAGGATGATTCGGATGGGCGTTCGTCGGATCATACCGGACCTTTGGTGATAAGCAGTCTGTGGGTTAGCAGCGATGGTACCGCCGCTGGTGGTAATGCTGAACCTGGCAGCGAGATAATGGTAATGGATGGTGCAGGTAATGAACTGGGCCGTGCGATCGTGGATGAAGACGGTAGTTTTACGGTGTTGTTAGATCCGCCGTTGACCGATGGGGATGAGATCGCGTTAGTCGCTATTGATGAGTCAGGTAATGAGAGCGTGCCGGTTACAACGACAGCCCCAGAGGTAACGGCTCCCGCAAATTTATCAGTCGCAGTGGATGGCTCAGCGGTTAGTGGCAACGCCAAGGCCGGTAACACTGTTACGATCACGGATACTGATGGCAATACACTGGGTGAAGGGACGGTAGCTGAAGATGGCAGTTTTACGATACCGCTTGATCCCCCGATAGCCAACGGAGATGAAATTACGGTAGTGGTGACCAATCAGGATGGCAACAGCAGTTCGCCAGTCATACCGGATACCGCCGCACCGGAAGAACCCACAAATATCACGGTGGCGGAAGATGGCACCTCCGTCAGCGGTAACGCCGAACCGGGCAGCAGGGTGACCCTCACCGATGCGAGCGGCAATGTACTAGGCGAGGCCACGGCAGGTGAGGACGGCAGCTTTACCGTGCCGTTAAATCCGCCACTGACCAACGGTGAAACCGTAAATGTGGTGGTCACCGATCCTGCTGGCAATAGCAGCGATCCGGTCACCGCAGAGGCCCCGGATACGACCGCGCCAGCCGCACCAACGGATGTCGAGGTGGCGGAAGATGGGACGTCCGTCAGCGGTAACGCCGAGCCGGGCAGCACGGTGACGCTCACCGACGCAGACGGTAATGCACTGGGTGAAACCACTGTGGGTGAAGACGGCAGCTTTACCGTGCCGTTAGATCCACCGTTAACCAACGGGGAAACGGTGAACGTGGTGGTCACCGATCCTGCTGGCAACAGCAGTGATCCGGTCACCGCAGAGGCACCGGACACGACCGCACCAGCCGTACCTACCGATGTCGAGGTGACAGCAGACGGGACATCCGTCAGCGGTAACGCTGAACCGGGCAGCACGGTGACGCTCACTGATGCAGACGGGAATGCACTGGGCGAGGCAACGGTAGGTGAAGACGGCAGCTTTACCGTGCCGTTAAATCCGCCATTGACCAACGGGGAAACGGTGAACGTGGTGGTCACCGATCCTGCTGGAAACAGTAGCGGTCCGGTCATCGCAGAGGCCCCGGATACCACCGCGCCAGCCGTACCAACCAATGTCGAGGTGGCAGACGATGGCACCACTGTCACCGGTAACGCCGAGCCGGGCAGCACTGTGACCCTCACCGATGCGAACGGTAATGCACTGGGTGAGGCGACGGCAGGTGCAGATGGCAGCTTTACCGTATCGTTAGATCCGCCACTGACTAATGGTGAAACGGTGAACGTGGTGGTCACCGATCCTGCTGGAAACAGTAGCGGTCCGGTTACTGCAGAGGCCCCGGATACGACCGCGCCAGCCGTACCGACCGATGTCGAGGT
>NZ_JBJYIN010000020.1:0-95094 GCF_046237015.1 Pectobacterium hainanensis | reverse complement strand
AGCTGCCGTCCGCATGCACGGTGACCTGAACAGGCTGCCCGTTCAGGGTCGCCGTCGGGGTACCGATATCGGCGGCATCAATCTGCCCACCGAGGGTAAAGCTCAGCGTGGTGGCGTTGTTCACCGGCTGGCTCAGCGCAATCTCAAAGCTCGCCGTGCCGCCTTCGTTGACCTCACCCGCGTCGCCCACCGTCAGCACCGGCACATCGGCACCCGGATTTGGGTTAGTCGGATCGGTGCTGTCCAGATCGACAATGGTCGCCGAGCCGCTGTCGGTAATGCCCGCCGGCAGCGGGGTGCCGCTGGCGGTACTGCCACTCAGGGTGGCGTTCAGGCTAAAGTTTTCCCGGCCCTCGAACACGCCGTCATCCACCGTCGGCACACTCACCACGATGCCACCGGTGGTGCCCGCCGGCACCGTCAGGCTGTAGCTGCCGTCCGCATGCACGGTGACTGGCAGCGGCTGCCCATTCAGGGTCGCCGTCGGGGTACCGATATCCCCCGCATCAATCTGCCCGCCCAGGGTAAAGCTCAGCGTGGTGGCGTTATTCACCGGCTGGCTCAGCGCAATCTCAAAGCTCGCCGTGCCGCCTTCGTTGACCTCACCCGCGTCGCCCACCGTCAGCACCGGCACATCGGCACCCGGATTTGGGTTAGTCGGATCGGTGCTGTCCAGATCGACAATGGTCGCGCTGCCGCTGTCGGTAATGCCCGCCGGCAGCGGGGTGCCGCTGGCGGTATTGCCACTCAGGGTGGCATTCAGGCTAAAGTTTTCCCGGCCCTCGAACACCCCGTCATCCACGGTTGGGACGCTCACCACGATGCCACCGGTGGTCCCGGCCGGTACCGTCAGGCTGTAGCTGCCGTCTGCATGGGCCGTCACTTCCACCGGCTGACCATTCAGGGTGGCCGTCGGGGTGCCGATATCGGCGGCGTCAATCTGCCCGCCCAGGGTAAAGCTCAGCGTGGTGGCGTTATTGACCGGCTGGCTCAGCGCAATCTCAAAGCTCGCCGTGCCGCCTTCATTCACCTCGCCCGCGTCGCCCACCGTCAGCACCGGCACGTCCGCGCCCGGGTTCGGCTGGGTCGGATCGGTGCTGTCCAGATCGGTGATGATCGCAGTCCCTTCCCCTTTAATTCCTTCTGGTAATTTAGTTCCGTTAGCCGTTTCACCTTCCTGTGTCACTACTAATTTGAAATGCTCTTTGCCCTCAAAAACACCATCATCTTTGGTCGGCACGAGAACAACCACACCATCGACTGTATTAGCAGGAAGTTCAAAGCTGAATGAGCCATCACCATTGACCGTAACCTGAACCTGAATACCACCGATCTCCACCACAGGTGGCACATCGATATCAGCATCGTTTGTATCACCATGCTCAAGTTTCAACGTAATTGTCGTCGTGTTATCGACAGGTTTGCCAAACGTCACGTTGAATGCGCCGGTATCCCCTTCATTAATGACTACGTTGCTGACCTGGATTTCAGGTACATCGTTATCTAAAACCGTTGTCGTAACAGGATCGCCATGTGTCAGATTTTCATAATTACCACCGGAACTGCTATCAATCCCCACGCTTTGTGCAATATCGCCCTGTACCAGTGCATCATCGCCCCGCACAGGATACGTAACAGAACCTTCCGTTTGTCCAACAGGAATTGTGATGGTCTGACCATTGGTTAATTTGATGATGAGATCGGTATCTTGAGGCGGGTGCTCCACCTGTGCAGTAATGGTGATATTTTCACCTTCAGTAACGCTATCGGGGCCTTTCAGAGTGATTTTGGTGATATCCCCGTCGTCCACTACCGTGGTGGTGGTCGTGCCGGATGTATCCAGCCCTTCATAATTACCGCCGCTCGTGCCGTCAATGCTGAGCGTGATCGGCTCGTCGCCCTGCGTATAGGCGTCATCGCTGCGCGTGTCGATCGCCACTGTGCCACTGCTTTCGCCCACCGGGATGGTGATCTGTGCGCCGTTGCTCAGGGTGATCAGCAGCGGGCTGCCGGTTACCGGGGCTCCCACCGTGGCGGTCACGGTAAACTGCCCGCCTTCGTTCACCGTCGGCTCAGAGCTCAGGGTGATTTTGGTCACATCCCCGTCGTCCACTACCGTGGTGGTGGTCGTACCGGACGTATCCAGCCCTTCATAATTACCGCCGCTCGTGCCGTCAATGCTGAGCGTGATCGGCTCGTCGCCCTGCGTATAGGCGTCATCGCTGCGCGTGTCGATCGCCACTGTGCCACTGCTTTCGCCCACCGGGATGGTGATCTGTGCGCCGTTGCTCAGGGTGATCAGCAGCGGGCTGCCGGTTACCGGGGCTCCCACCGTGGCGGTCACGGTAAACTGCCCGCCTTCGTTCACCGTCGGCTCAGAGCTCAGGGTGATTTTGGTCACATCCCCGTCGTCTACTACGATGGTTGTTGTCGTACTACTTGAATCCAGATTGGTGTAATTCCCCCCCGTAGTGGTATCAATACCAATATTTACGGGTTCATCGCCTTGGCGATAAGCGTCATCATCGCGGGTATCAATCACCACGGAACCATTGGTTCCACCAACAGGAATGGTTATCACTGACCCGTCTGTCAGCGTAATCACCAACGGGCTTCCCGTGACCGGGTTGTTCACCGTCGCAGTGACGGTAATTTTCCCACCCTCAACAACCCGCCCATCAGAACTCAGTGTGATTACATCATTATTTTCCGTAGGAGACTGAGGTTGAGTGACCAGTAACGATTGAGAGTCAATCCCATCCGTCTCCACTATTCCATTTGTCGCAAAATCAATTCCTGCGGTCGGGTAACCTGCCGTCGGATCAACAATCTGTCCGGTTAAATCAAGAACAACTGCCGTATGGCTCCCACCGCCATCTCCCGCTTCACCTACATCGGCGTTACCCGCAGCGGTCGCTTCTAATACTTGCGTCGGGTCAGCACCTTGAGCAATTGCATCCTGTAGTGCCGCAACCTCATCAACCGTCTGAGAACTATTTTCAGAGGTCACATCCCCACTATCACTCCACTGACTGTTTCTCCCCACATCCAGTGAACGACCATCAGGCAATGTAATCGATACCGAGCCATCTCCGCCGGTAATAACTTCTTCTCCACGATAAATTTTATCGCCTGCGACTAATAAACGCTGTGTGCCATCCAAAGAGATAACAAAGACTTGTCCGATAACAAACTTAATGATACCGATCACGTTATTCATAGAGTTTACCTTTGATATATAGTTATTTTTTCTTCAATACAGATTTTAATAACGGGGAAGCCTTCATCATCCTGATGAATAAAATCGCGATGTAGTCCTTGATATGAATGGGATAAATACAGTCAAAAATCTCCGAGCCTAAACGTCAATCACTTGACTCGCTGAGCATTATCATAAAGAATTCGGAATATTCTTTCTACAAACTTTATTACAAAAAAGAAACAGATGCCTCACCTAGATTGCTCGATGAGTAGATAATTACACATCCTATTGATATTTAAAGAAATTAATATTTATTGGTTTAATTAGCCATGAAATATTTATAATTAAGAATAATCACAAAACTAAGTTTGTAGATTAAGAATAATCACAGAACAATAGACATATCATAAAGGAAAATAACATTATGACTCCGGCATATCGTTCCATCCTTATACCTTTAGGGATTTTCATCGCACAACCTTCTATTGCTGCAACATTAGAAGAAACAATAAAGCATTCTATTAGTGCCCACCCGGAAGTGAATGCAGCGGTGAACAGTCGTTTGTCTGCCGATCACGATCTACGAGCGGCTCAAGGTGGTTATTTACCTTCCGTGACATTAAATGCGGGGACCGGGCATGAAGAAACGGACAGCGCATCAACGCGAGCCAGCGGCAACCACAAAGTTGGCTTACATCGAAGTGAATCCAGCATTAATATGCAACAGATGATTTTTGACGGTTTCGCCACCTCCAGTGAAGTTGGCAGACAACGGGCAACCGTCAACTCCCGCGCATTCAGAGTGCTTAACACGGCGGAAAGCGTAGCGTTAAATACCGTTCAGGTTTACCTGGATGTATTGCAACGACAAGAGTTTGTTAAGCTGGCCGAAAATAATCTCGCCAACCATGAACGTATTTACGATCAAATCAAACTTCGTAGTTTGCAAGGGGTTGGTCGCCTTGCCGATATGGAGCAGGCTGAAGCCCGTCTGGCTCAAGCCCGGAATAACCTGCTAACCGAGCAGACTAATCTTGATGACGCTAAAACGAATTACTACAGTGTGACAGGTACCGAACCTGATAATTTATCTTTACCCAATGCATCCATATTGACGCTCCCCGCCTCACAAGAAGAGGCTCGCCGGATTATGCTGGCAAACAACCCTATACTGAAATCTGCCGAATCGGATATTTCAGCCACCGAACAACAATATCAGGCGGCGAAATCCAGCTTCTACCCCAGAGTAGACGTAGAATTAGCACGCAGTATGGATAATAATCTGGATGGTACTCGCGGACATAGCAACGAATGGCAGGCTATGGTGAAAATGCGCTATAACCTTTATGAAGGTGGAAGCAACAAAGCGAATGCTGAAGCAAAAGCCTACCAGATCAAAGAAGCGCAAGATATCCGGAACAATACATTACGGCAGTTGAATGAAGAGCTACGCTTAGCTTGGTCGGCGTTGGATAATGCGCGTAAGCAGATCCCCATTGCTGCCGAGTATGCGGACCGCAGCATGAAAGTTCGCACCGCTTATCAGAAACAATTCAGTATCGGTGAGAGAACCTTGCTAGATTTATTAGATAGCGAGAATGAATTGTTAACAGCACAGCGTCGTTTGGTAGAAGTACAGTTTATCGAACGTTTTACGGCATATCGCATCAAAGCCAGAATGGGAGACTTGCTCCGTAGCCTTTCCATCACCAGCCCAACAGCAGCACAAAGTTTGGATAACGTCACGGCAAAAGCAGAATTGCCGTCGTTAAACTAACATTAAGCATGAAAAAACCGATAACTCGTTTGCTTATTGGGACGTTTTATCTTGAAGTCTGCTGTCATCTCTTCGTGTTATTAAGGATGACTGCAGCAACAATATGAAGTAAGGAAAAGTTCCGTTAAATGAAGTTGCATTCGGTACAAGATGAAAGTAGCAACCCTGACGAAACGGTTGTCCATGAATCTATCATCCATGAAAACAGCGATCCTCGCAGTCGCCATGATGACCCATTATTGGATGGCCTCCTGATTCTTTGTGCTCTACAAGGAAAATCCGCCAGTCGCACGACGCTAACAGCCGGGCTTCCACTTGCCAACCAGCGTCTTCCTGCGAAATTGCTACCCAGAGCAGCTGCCCGAGCCGGTTTACAAGGTCGGGTGCTTAAGCGTCCGTTGAATAAAATTCCCGCGATGTCACTACCAGCCATGTTGCTACTACGCGAGGGAAGAGCCGCGATTCTGCTAGGCTGGAATGACGATGGCAGCGCTCGTATTATGCCGAGTGAAACGGAAGGCGGTGAAATTGCTGTCGATCACAATACCTTGCAACAAAACTACCTTGGGTTGGTCATGTTCGCCCAACCTCGCCATCGATTTGATATCCAACATAACTCATTAATTCCACGGACGAAATCCTGGTTCAAAGATACGCTTAAGCTTTCGCGTTTCCTGTATCTGGATGCTGTGCTCGCCAGCTTGCTGATTAATATCATTGCGCTGGCGACGCCATTATTCGTTATGAATGTTTATGACCGGGTCGTCCCCAATCAGGCTACGTCTACACTATGGGTACTGGCCATTGGTATTACTGGCGCATTTATTTTTGATTTGATATTGAAAACCCTGCGTGGACTCTGTCTGGACATGGCGGGGAAAAAAACCGACCTGATCATATCTGCGACATTATTTGAACGCATTACCGGTATGTCGATGAAGTCCAGGCCAGCGCGCGTCGGTAGTTTTGCACAAAATATTCATGAATTTCAGTCTCTCAGAGATTTTCTCTCTTCATTGACACTGACCACTCTGATTGATTTCCCTTTTACGCTATTACTTCTGTTGGTGATCGGAATCATCGGCGGCCCACTCGTTTGGGTCTCCATACTCGCCTACCCCATTGCTCTACTAACCAGTTGGGCGCTGCAAAAACCTCTATCCGCCACAATTGAAAAGACAATGCATCTCGCCAGCGAACGCCAGGCTACGTTGATTGAAACCTTAAGCGGTTTGGATGCCATAAAGGTCAATAATGCCGAAAGCGAGCGGCAGCACCAATGGGAACAAACCATTGGCAGTCTCAGTAAATTGGAACTGCGGGCAAAAGCACTGTCATCGCTAGCCGTTAACCTGACATTATGGTTTCAGCAGTTTGCCGGTGTAGCCATGATCGTCGTCGGCGTTTATTTGTTAATTAACGGCAAGCTCAGTATGGGTGGGCTGATAGCCTGTTATATGTTGAATGGTCGGGCATTGATGCCGTTAGGCCAGCTTTCCGGGTTAGTCAGTCGCTATCAGCAAGCTCGTTTGACGATGACGACAACAGAACACATGATGCAATTACCGCAGGAACGCAGCGATAACGAACGCCCACTCAAACGCGAGAGTATCCGTGGCGGTATCGAATTTCGTGATGTGACCTTTAATTATCCCGACCAGCGGAATAGCTCGTTGCAAGGCATCAACCTTAGTATTAGCCCCGGTGAAAAGGTTGGGATTATCGGTCGAAGCGGTTCGGGCAAAAGTTCACTGCAAAAATTGATCGTTAACCTTTACCAGCCTTCGACGGGTAATCTCCTGATCGATGGCGTTGATATACGTCAATTAGATGTCAGTGATTTAAGACATAACATCGGTTACGTCCCACAGGATATCCAGTTATTTAGCGGCACACTGAGAGATAATTTAATCAGCGGGGCGCGCTATGTTGAAGACGAGGCAATGCTGTTGGCGGCAGAAATTGCTGGCGTGAATGAATTCGCCCGTCTGCATCCCGATGGTTATAACCTCCAGGTTGGTGAACGTGGTCAGCAACTTTCTGGTGGTCAGCGCCAAGCCGTGGCATTGGCCAGAGCACTCTTACTCGATCCCCCCATTTTAGTGTTTGATGAACCCACCAGTTCAATGGACAACACCAGTGAAGATCACTTGAAACATGTTCTGGTTCCCGTATTGGCAAATAAAACACTGCTTCTGGTGACACATCGGGTATCGATGCTGGCGTTGGTCGATCGTTTGGTCATCGTTGATAAAGGCCGCATTATTGCAGATGGTCCAAAAGCTATCGTAATGGACGCCTTGAAGAAAGGACAAATCAATGCGTCTCGCTAAATATATTAAACGCATCAAACACTATTTTTCCGGCGATGATAATCAGGAGAATCTCCAGACTATGCCGGAAGTTAGCCGTGCCATGATTGAAGACTCCCCCAGAATTGCCCGTATTACACTGTGGGCTATTGGTGCTTTCTTTCTGTTTTTCATTCTATGGGCGGCATTTGCTGATATTGATGAAGTCACCAGAGGCGATGGAAAAGCTATTCCCTCATCAAGATTACAAAAAATTCAAAACCTGGAAGGCGGCATTGTTACAGAACTCTTTATTCATGAGGGACAAGTCGTCAAGGCTGGCGACCCGCTACTACGTTTGGACGATACCCGTTTTGCTTCAAACGTCGGGGAGACAGAGGCTGATCGACTGGCACTCATATCAAGAATTGAACGCCTGAATGCCGAGGTTAACGATCGTGAATTAACCTTGTCAGAATTAGTGACGAAACAAGCACCTGAAGTCGCAAATGGTGAGCGTGAACTTTATAACAGCCGCCGCCAACAATTTCATAACGAAATATCCGGTCTTGAAGAGCAGTTAGTTCAACGCCGCCAGGAATTACGGGATTTTTCCGCCAAGCAAGTTCAGTTTCGTAATAGCCTGAATTTGCTACAACAAGAAATCAGGATGTCGGAACCGCTGATTGCCGAAGGCGCTATTTCTAAAGTCGAAGTGTTGCGTCTGAGACGAGCTGAAGTTGAAACCAAAGGGCAGCTTGATTCAATCATATTGTCGATACCACGGGCAGAATCGGCAGTAAAAGAAATCGAAAATAAGATAGAGGAAACCCGTGGGCGCTATAAAAGCGAAGCGTTATCACAGTTGAACGAAGCGCAAACTAATCTGAACAAAATTACGGCGACCGGAAAGGCGTTAGAAGATCGGGTAAATCGTACTTTAGTTGTCTCTCCTGTACGCGGGGTTGTCCAGCAAATTTTGGTTAACACCATTGGCGGCGTTATTCAACCAGGCAGTGATTTGGTCGAAATTGTGCCATTGGATGACAAGCTTTTAGTTGAAGCCAAAATTCGCCCACAAGATATTGCTTTTTTACACCCCGGCCAGGAAGCCATCATTAAATTAACCGCATACGACTACACTATTTATGGTGGATTAAAAGGGCAACTGGAACAAATTAGCCCCGATACCGTTACAGACAAAGAAGGGAATAGTTTTTACGTCATCCGATTACGTACTGATAAAAACTATCTAGGGACAGCCGAAAAACCGCTCCTTATTATTCCCGGCATGGTGGCATCAGTCGATATTATTACCGGAAAGAAAACGATTCTCAGTTATCTTTTAAAACCAATCATTCGAGCAAGAGCAGAAGCATTGCGGGAAAGATAAAGTCAATCCCGATGATTCACTTAAATAAGCGATGATTCGGGTGACTGAAAAAACAGTCAGGATGATATTCGACGCCAGAAATCTTATTGCCGAAATAATGCAGAAGAAAAGCAGACTGAATTGTATCGTCAACGCACATTCAATATATATTCTTAATAATTCAAGTTTCAGTACACAACGTTAACGTTTTAAACAACACAATAATTAGTCCGCCATGGCAGAAATTCCAGGTGAACTGAGTAACGAACACCGTTACGCACACGCCATTTGAAGCATGACGATATATTAATGATTATCGATGTCATGATAAATTTGAGTCTGGCTACGACCAATCGCTTTTGCCTGATACATCGCTGAATCAGCATTAATGGCTAATGTCAAAGAATCGGTGCCATGTTCTGGGTAAAGTGCGATACCAATACTGCAAGATATATCCAGTTTTTTCCCTTCAATTTCGAATGGCTTATTTAAAGCGTTATGTATTTTATCCGCAACGTATAATGTATTATCGATTTCTTTAATCCCCTGCAAGAGAATAATAAACTCGTCGCCACTGCGGCGATATACGGTATCGGAATCTCTCACGGCACCACGCATACGTGCCGCTGCTTCTTTTAAAAGTAAATCGCCGACGGCATGACCAAAAGAATCATTGATTTGTTTAAATTTATCCAAATCAAGAAACATAAGAGCAATTTTCCTTCCTGTCTGTTTAGACAATAGGATCGCTTGTTCCATTTGTTCAGCAAAGGTTAACCCATTTGCCAATGAGGTGAGTGAGTCATAATGCGCCAATTGACGGTAGTGCTCCTCACTTCGGCGCAACATATCGATCGCCCGATAGCGTTCGATGGCGACAGAAATAAGTTGTGCTGATTTTTCAATAGAAAAAATCTCATCTTCTGTCGGAACATAGACTTTTCTGTGATACACACTGAGTACGCCCAGTATTTCCTTATTCTGACCATAAATCGGCTCAGACCAACATGAACGTAAACCTGCATATAATGCTAAACCTTTATGGAGAGACCAGTCTGGGTGAACCGAAATATCATCTGCGATGACACGCTTTCCTGTATATGCGGCCGTTCCGAATGATGCAACGCCATCGGCGATCTTGACATTATGGATAGCATTTTTATAGAACCCAGGCAAACTCGGTGCCGATCCTAATGTCAGACATTTTTTATCTTTATCGACCAACAATACAGAGCAAACAATACGACCAGGATTTTTCTCTTCGACGCTAAATATAATGGCATCAAGAATATCTTTCAGTGGCGCCCCGCTCGACAGCAATTCTAATGCCCGGTTATAGGAATTATCATGATGCTCTTTTGATTTCCTCTCCGTAATATCCAGTTTCACCCCAACATATTGAGTTGAATTGCTCGCTTTATTATATATTTTTACAATATTGGCTTTTTCCCAATAGAGTTGTCCGTCCTTGCGACGGTTAACAAACTCCCCACTCCAGATTTCCCCCTTGTTTATCGTCGTCCACAGTTCTTCATAGACACTCGCATTAGTCATCCCGGAGTTCAATATATTCGTTTTTTTACCAATCACTTCATCTAGTGCATAGCCAGACATGGTAATAAACTGTCGGTTCACATAGATAATCTCGCAATTTTCGTCGGCAATCATAATTGATGCAGGGCTGTATTCTGCCGCAAAGAAAATCATGTTTAAAAAATCTTGCTTTTTTTGCTCACTAGTAAACTTTTGTTTAATTTTTCTATTTTTTATAGTAGAAAGTAGTAGTAGCAATAATAACAAGGTTATTATAATTTCATACACAATAACACTCTCCTCAGGCCCGAGTGGTCCTGATCGTACAAATCATGGCATTGATGACGAAAAATCCCGGTAATAAATCCCTATCCCGTTGATTTGCAGGATTGACACATTTCCGGAGAGCAGAAAGGATGAAAGAAAAAATGCTCCACATAGCTGGAGTGTTCAGATACATAGGAACGTCAACATAAAGCCCCCGCATGTGACTGTGCGTAATTAAAAAGAACGAGATCAAAGAGTGTCTTAATTGAATATGAGTAATTGTTTACATTATAAGTATTGTTAATAGCATAAAAAATATTTCACTAAACATATGGTGATATATTCTGAACATCAATTTTTTGTAAGCAAATCAATTATACCAATAAGTATCATTCTTTTAATCAATAAAATCTATCACAAAATGATTTTCGATCGTTAGTAGCGAACGCTACGAATTTTTATCATTAAAAATCATAATGTTAAAAATATCGCCATTCTCTTTAACCATTTATATACTGAAAATACAGATACACCGTCCAAAACGGGTACAAATTCCACTATTTTAATTTAAATCAACACAAAAAACTAAACTCATGACGTTAGCAGGAATAAAACAACAGAATAATGAATTCCATCGGAAATTACCTTGTTTTTCAGCTATAAATATCAATTATTTTGCAGAACGTGCTTTGTAAGATAAAAAAAGTTATAGAGAGGTATTTAATTCAGAAAGCAGCGAAAAACGAAAAGTTAACGAGGAATCGGTTATATCAAAATGATACGCTAGTCTCGCACCCATTCCTAAAGTTCTAACGCTAATGTTTCAAAATTGTCAAACGGTTGAGGGCGAGAAAGGTAGTATCCTTGGGCAGCATCGGCATGAGAAGCTTTGACGATCGCCCACTCTTCTTTTGTTTCAATTCCTTCAATCACGACAAAATTGCAAAACCGGGTAAGTAACGCGATTAATGCGGGGAACACTTCACGCCCTTCTCCGCTCTGCTGTAACAAAGTAAAGAGCTCCCGTGCTACTTTAATACAGTCATATTGAGCCAGCATTAATGACGAAAAATTCGCCATACCGCACCCGAAATCGTCTAACCAAAGAGACTGAGCCTCGGGAAGTATAGTCAACGTTTCCTTTGGTAGCCCTCCCTGATTTTCCACCATTTCAAAACGAATCCAGGGCATGGAGGAAATCAGTCGTTTTGCTTCACGGCTTTGTTGCAAAGCCAGTAATGTCATCCCATCAATATTGACTGACGCAAGCAGTTCTTCGCGAAGAAAACGTAAATGCCAACGGGATAATAGTTGTAATTGTTCCACAATAATCTGTAAACGCGCCTCAACATCAATATTGGCGAAGTATTTTTCAGGTGAGATAAGTTTTTGCGGTAAGGTAAGAGAAGAAACAGAGGTAAGCAACTCAATTGCCATCAGTTTGCCTGACGTTCGATAAATTGGCTGAAAAGTATACCGTCGCTGGCATTCCCGCCAATAATCAACGTGTAACGAATCAGAGCTCCCTTGATGGGAAAACAAGGGCCCAAACTGATCCAGATCACCTTCCTGCCGCACTATGAGTTCCGCCATTGGACTGACACTTATTAGTTATGAGAATTATATCATACGCATGTATATCGTTATCGACGTCTCAGAGACAAACTTTATTGGTGATAATCATTAAATCCATACTGATTAATGAATCAAAATAAGAAGATCTCTATCACAACCAAATTAATTTACCTTACTAATCAATAAACTATCATCACCATAATAAAAAAAACCAACTGAGCGCTTTCAGTCTAAAGGATTGCGTCGACGTCAATGTAATGAACAAATAGTAATTTTGCCCTGTAACTTGTCCATTTATCATCAATCTGTTCAAGGTTGTAAAAATGTTATTTTTGGTGACGAACTTGTTCCTATTTACTCACAGCAAGTGACAGTTTATGTCAGAAATTTATTTCACTGCTGATATTATTTATTCCGCATGTAATTGCTATTTCTCTTTTTATTATGCGTGTTTAAACACGCGTCAACAGGTATAATTTGCGCCCCGCTTATGAGACAAAAAAGACGACCATGGCATTGCTCATCACCCATAAATGTATCAACTGTGATATGTGTGAACCAGAGTGTCCTAATCAGGCCATCTCAATGGGTATGGAAACTTATGAAATTGATGTGGATCGGTGCACAGAATGCGTAGGACACTATGACACACCCACCTGTCAAAAAGTCTGCCCTATTGATAATACGATTGTGAAAGATCCTGCCCATCTAGAGAATAGCGAGCGGTTATGGGAGAAATTTGTCTTAATGCACCATGCTGACAGCCTATAAGTGTCACTAACCTTCAAGAATGACCGTCGCACAGGCGTAACGACGTTCATCGGCCAGAGTAAGGTGAACACCTTTTACCCCCATGCGCTCGGCCAGCTGCTGTGCATTCGCAAAAAAACGTAGACAAGGCTTACCTAGTTCATCATTGAATACTTCAAACTGTGCAAACGCCAACCCGTTACGAATTCCCGTACCAAACGCCTTTGCCGCAGCTTCTTTGGCCGCAAAACGCTTAGCGAGAAAACGAATCGGTTGCTGATGCTGCTGATATTGCAACCATTCCATATCCGTTAAGATTCGGCGAGCTAAACGCTCCCCGCTTCTCTCGACTATCGATTCAATGCGTTCAACCTCTACAATATCCGTGCCTAACCCAAGAATCGACATTAGCGACGTGCATCCTTCATTAAACGCTTCATTTCCGCAACCGCTTCACTTAAGCCGCTCATCACTGCACGACCGATAATGGCATGGCCAATATTTAACTCATGCATTTCCGGTAACGCCGCGATGAGTTGCACATTATGGTAGGTTAACCCATGACCAGCATTCACCTTCAGCCCTCGGCTCGCCGCATACTTAGCCGCATCACGGATACGCTCAAACTCCTGCTGGCGAGTACTGTCACTCTCCGCATCCGCATAGGCACCGGTATGAATTTCAATGTAAGGTGCACCGCTTGCCACAGCGGCATCAATCTGGCGTACATCGGCATCGATAAACAGAGAAACGAAAATACCAGCCTGTGTTAATCTGGCGACAGCATCATTCATTTTCTCTTGCTGGCCTGCAACATCAAGGCCACCTTCAGTGGTGACTTCCTGGCGTTTCTCTGGTACCAGGCAACAAAAATGCGGTTTAAGCTCACAAGCAATTTGCAGCATTTCTTCTGTTACCGCCATTTCCAGATTCATGCGGGTTTGAATAGTTTCTCGCAAAAGACGTACGTCGCGATCGGTAATATGACGGCGATCTTCACGTAGGTGGACAGTAATACCATCAGCACCAGCCTGCTCGGACACAAACGCAGCCTGAACCGGATCCGGGTATGCCGTTCCTCGGGCATTACGCAGGGTGGCGATATGATCGATATTAACGCCCAGCAATAATTCAGCCATAACCAATCCTCAAAAAAAGTCTTGCTCGGCAGTTTACACTGATGTGTTGGTTTCTGGGTACAAGAGGAATCGTATTATTTATCAGAAGACATGGTCTTGGATGCATGAAGCCCAGGAACAAATTGGCGAAATAGCTCCCGACTTTTCAGCGGACGACCGCCAAGGTAGGGTTTTAATGCCATACGGGTAAAACGTTTAGCCGCTCGTAGTGTTACTACGTCAGGAAACTCACGCGATGCGAGTGCACGTAATTCATAGCCCGTAAAACTATGATGATCAACAATCAGGCTAGCGATAAACCCTTTTTCCTCTCGATATCGATACGTCATGGTATCGGATACAGGCTCACCACTCCCTGCGCAATGAAGAAAATCGACGCCATATCCAAGATATCCCAATAATGCCAATTCAAAACGACGCAGAGCAGGCTCAGGAGAAGAATCAAGAGAAGCAAGCTGTTGTAAACATTGTAGATAGTCAAAAAAGAGTGCAGAGTAATTGGTTTCATGCTCCAACACTCGTGCTAATAACTCATTGACGTATAGACCGCTGTAGAGCAGGGAACCAGAAAGAGGAAGAGCTAATGAGACAGGTTCCGCATTACGCAGCGTTTTCACTTCACCTTTGCCACTCCAGCGAACCAACAGTGGCGTGAAAGGTTGTAAACACCCTTTAAGATTGGAACGCCGAGCCCGAGCCCCTTTTGCCAGTACCCGAACCCGACCATCACTTTCACAGAACAAATCCAACAATAGACTCGTTTCGCTATAAGGTCGCCCATGCAAAACAAATGCGCGTTGCCAGCCTTCCATCGGCGTGGACCTTACAAGTCTTCACTGTAGCCCAGGCTTCTCAAAGCCCGTTCATCATCGGCCCACCCTGATTTCACTTTCACCCACAGTTCGAGATGAACTTTCGCTTCAAACATCTCTTCCATATCATGGCGGGCTTCTGTACCAATCGTTTTGATTTTAGAGCCCTTATTCCCAATGACCATCTTTTTCTGGCCTTCACGCTCAACAAGAATTAAGCCATTAATATCATATCCGCCACGCTCATTAGTGACAAAGCGCTCAATCTCTACTGTGACGGAATAGGGCAACTCTTCACCCAGAAAACGCATCAGTTTTTCGCGAATGATTTCCGAAGCCATAAAACGCTGTGAACGGTCAGTAATATAATCTTCCGGAAAGTGGTGCTCAGCCTGCGGTAAATGCTTACGCACAATACTTGCGACCGTATCAACATTCGTCCCCTTTTCCGCAGAAATCGGGACAACATCCAGAAAATTCATCTGCTGACTAATGAATTGAATATGGGGTAGCAACTTCGTTTTATCGGTAACGTTATCGACTTTATTGATGGCTAAAAGGACAGGATGTTTCTGATCCTTCAGCTTATTCAATACCATTTCATCGTCGGCGTTCCAATTTGTCCCTTCCACAACGAAAATAATCAGCTCAACATCGCCGATAGAACTGCTTGCTGCACGGTTCATTAAACGGTTAATTGCACGTTTTTCTTCAATGTGTAACCCTGGGGTATCCACGTAAATTGCCTGATAAGGCCCTTCCGTATGAATCCCCATAATACGATGACGCGTTGTCTGAGGCTTGCGTGATGTAATCGAAATTTTCTGCCCCAACAACTGATTCAATAAGGTTGATTTACCAACGTTAGGCCGACCAACAATCGCGATAAAACCGCAGTGTGTCTGTTCTTCGCTCATTCAAGCTCCAGTTTTTTCAACGCTTGTTCTGCCGCAGCCTGTTCGGCCTTTCGGCGGCTAGAACCGGTACCAATTACCGATTCATCAAAACCACTAACCTGACAGTGGATCGTAAACTCCTGATCGTGCGCCTCACCACGAACCTGGACCACCAGATAAGTTGGTAGCGGTAGATGACGCCCCTGCAAAAACTCCTGCAACCGCGTTTTGGGATCTTTTTGCTTATCACCGGGGCTAATTTCATCCAACCGACTTTGATACCAGTTAAGAATCAAACGTTCGATAGTTTGAATATCGCTGTCGAGAAAAATGCCGCCAATCAATGCTTCCACCGTATCGGCAAGAATGGACTCCCGACGAAATCCCCCGCTTTTTAATTCACCAGGGCCAAGGCGCAAGCACTCACCCAATTCAAATTCACGCGCAATTTCTGCCAGCGTGTTCCCCCGCACCAGCGTTGCTCGCATTCGGCTCATATCCCCTTCGTCAACCTTAGGGAACTGGTGGTACAGCGCGTTCGCGATAACAAAACTGAGAATGGAATCACCCAGAAACTCGAGCCGCTCATTGTGCTTACTACTGGCACTACGGTGTGTCAGAGCCTGTAGCAAGAGTTCATATTGCTGGAAAGTATAGCCTAGCTTTCTTTGTAAACGATTTATCAGGATGGGATTCATGTGTTACCAATAGATCAACGATGCGTCAAAAACAGCAGCATACGGAACAGCCCTGCATGATTTAATCAGCCAAAACTGTTTCGTTTGCATCGGCTCCCGACAGGGAACCTGCGTTTATTCTTTCAAAAAGAGCATTTCGAAAATAATGTCACGAGAAATATTCTACAACGGGCAGCACAATAAAGCTGCCCGTTTATACTCATCATACTTCAAGTTGCGTATTGGCTTCCCGCAACTCGGGTTATTTAGTATATCGCTTTGATTAATGAATACCACCAATACGGCTTAATCGAACGCCAGTAGGCCATTCACCTTCCTGCTTCTCAAAGCTCATCCAGATAGCCGTTGCTTTACCAACAAGGTTTCTTTCAGGTACAAATCCCCAATAGCGGCTATCGAGACTATTATCACGGTTGTCGCCCATCATGAAATAATGCCCTGCTGGCACCACCCACGTAGCCAGTTGCTGCTGCGCCTGTTGGTAATATCCACCCAACTGATCCTGTACTCCCGGAACAACCAGAATATTATGCGTAACATTGCCCAGCGATTCTTTGCGAGCGCCCATACGTATGCCATCAGAATAATCTTCGCTCGCAGGGATCTGATAAAAACCGCTGCGTGACGCCAGACCCGGCTGATTAAATGTCTGCACAAAATCACTCGGCTGCACATTGCTATACGTTACGGCCAATGCTTTATCGCACGATTGCTGTGCACTACAGTCAGGACTAATTGTCACTTGCTTGGTCATCGGGTTATAACTGACCCGATCGCCAGGCACACCGACAACTCGCTTAATAAAGTCTACTTTTGGGTCGGATGGATATTTAAATACCGCCACGTCGCCACGCTTTGGATGCCCAGTTTCAATTAACGTACGTTGAGTAAAGGGCTCTTTAATACCGTAAGCGAATTTCTCTACCAGTATAAAATCGCCAATCAGCAACGTCGGCATCATTGAGCCAGAGGGAATTTGAAAGGGTTCATAAATAAATGAACGCACAACCAAGACCAGTGCGACAACTGGAAATATTGATGCAACAGTTTCAATCCATCCTGGTTGCTGGGCCGCTTTTGGCAAAGCAGCCAATTCATTCGATGTCACCAACTTTTTCCGGCGCGCAGGTGCCCATACAAAACGCTCCAAACACCAGACAATACCGGTGACAAGCGTCACCAATGCCAAAATCACGGCAAACATATTGGCCATGCCAACTCCTCAGGATTTATTTGTTGTCTTTGCCAACGTGCAAAATGGCCAAAAACGCTTCCTGCGGTAACTCTACGTTACCCACTTGCTTCATACGTTTCTTACCATCTTTCTGTTTCTGCAACAGTTTCTTCTTACGGCTAACGTCCCCGCCGTAGCATTTCGCCAACACGTTCTTACGTAACTGCTTAACGGTCGAACGAGCAATAATGTGGTTACCAATTGCCGCTTGAATCGCAATGTCAAACTGCTGACGTGGAATAAGATCTTTCATTTTTTCCACCAGATCGCGCCCACGATACTGAGAATTGTCTCTGTGCGTAATCAGTGCCAATGCATCGACTCGTTCGTTATTAATTAACACATCAACACGAACCATGTCAGAGGTCTGAAAACGTTTGAAACTATAATCGAGCGATGCATACCCACGGGAAGTCGATTTCAAACGATCAAAGAAATCCAATACGACCTCAGCCATAGGAATTTCATAGGTCAACGCCACCTGATTGCCGTGATAGACCATGTTCGTCTGGACGCCGCGCTTCTCAATACACAACGTAATGACATTACCCAAATATTCCTGAGGTAGCAGCATGTGACATTCAGCGATCGGCTCACGCAATTCCTGGATATTATTAAGCGGCGGTAGTTTGGAGGGGCTATCAACATGGATAACCTCCTTTGCTGTCGTTTCTACTTCATAGACAACCGTCGGTGCCGTAGTAATCAGATCGAGATCGTATTCACGTTCAAGACGTTCCTGAATGATCTCCATATGCAATAAGCCCAGGAAACCACAACGGAAACCGAAACCAAGAGCAGTGGAACTTTCTGGCTCATAAAACAAGGAAGCATCGTTCAGACTCAGTTTCCCCAACGCATCGCGGAAAGCTTCATAATCATCGGAGCTAATGGGAAAAAGCCCGGCATAAACCTGAGGTTTTACCTTTTTAAAACCCGGTAACGCTTTTTCCGCAGGTTGACGGGCCAAGGTCAACGTATCGCCAACGGGCGCACCCAAAATATCTTTGATAGCGCAAACCAACCAGCCAACTTCACCACAGTTCAATACATCACGATCGATCTGCTTGGGGGTAAAAATGCCCAAACGTTCAGCGTTATAAACTTGGCCGGTACTCATTACCTTAATTTTGTCACCTTTTCGCATCGCACCATTTTTAATCCGTACTAACGATACAACGCCAAGGTAATTATCAAACCAAGAGTCAATAATCAGCGCCTGCAACGGCGCATCAGCATCTCCCGTCGGAGGAGGAACATCACGGACTAAACGTTCCAGTACATCAGGCACGCCCACACCCGTTTTGGCAGAGCAGCGCACAGCATCCGTTGCATCAATGCCAACGATATCTTCAATTTCCTGGGCAGCACGATCGGGATCGGCCGCAGGCAAATCAATTTTATTCAGAACGGGGACGACTTCCAGATCCATGTCCAACGCGGTATAACAATTCGCCAATGTTTGCGCTTCAACCCCCTGCCCCGCATCAACCACCAGCAACGCGCCTTCACAGGCCGCCAGCGAGCGAGAAACCTCGTAAGAGAAGTCAACGTGTCCTGGGGTGTCAATGAAGTTTAACTGATAGGTTTGGCCATCCTGTGCCTTATAATCCAGCGTAACGCTCTGCGCTTTGATCGTAATACCGCGCTCGCGTTCCAGATCCATGGAATCAAGAACCTGCGCAGCCATTTCACGTTCCGTTAAACCACCGCAAATCTGAATAATACGATCGGATAATGTCGACTTACCGTGGTCGATATGGGCAATAATGGAGAAATTTCGTATATGCTTCATTATAAAAATTTTTCTACCTTGATATTCCTGAAATTCTTGCCGATGGGCATGCGCATTGGGTAAAAACAGCCGCGATGTTATTTCACCCGAACGCAGCATTCTACATGCCAAAAGAGCGAAAACCTAGTCATGTCCCGCTCATTACCCTCAATTATGAGGGATTTATTCAGAATGACGACAGCGCAAAAAAGAGGGAAATTAACAGATGATAGTTATTGAAAATAACGGCGGCTAACCCAAGTCAATTGATCATACCTGCCCTAAATAAAATACGGCCTATGACTGAGTCGCTGTTTGAATGTGTAAAACTTCACCGGGTAGCGCGATTTGCAGGATGACAGGCTCATAGCGATGTGATCTTCCCAGCCGGACCGACCAATACTTCACCAGAAAGAAAAACAGACCACCGCCCGCAAACGCACCGATAATCGCGGATAACTCCGTTCCCAGAAGTGCCTGAAATAATGCCGAGCCGGTGAATACCCCCAACAAAGGCAGCAAATAAACCATCACCGCCGAACGCAACAAACTCGCCTCAGTAATCCCTAACTCAATACGTTGCCCAACTTCAAGAGGTTGCTCACAGGGCACGGTCAAAAGATGTTCGGCAGGCGCACCAAGCTGATTCAGCAATCCCGTTCCACAGCTCGAACGAGACTGACAGCCACTGCACCCTGAACGCTGCTCACACCGCAGAACAGCCATTCCATTATGCCATGACACCACCGTGGCCCACTCTTTAATCATTACTGTGCCTTCTGGATAACGTTATCTGCAATGCGTTTAGCCGTCGCCGGCGGTATTTCGCCGACAACCGTAATCTCGTAATCATTACGCACTTCCGTATGTATTGAACGTCTCCCTATGCGTATAGCCTGTTCAGGACGAACATCCTGCGAAAGGTTAACATTGATCGAAAAGCTAAATAGCCCGTCACTGTATAAACGCGTCTCTACTGGCAGATTCGTACCTGGCGATATTCTACGGCTATGTGAAACTTCCTTCATGCCTATCGGTAGCCATTCAGCACGCCAAGTGAAATTAACATCTTCTGGGGTAGAGGCGGACAACAACGGAGGGAGATCAATGTTCTCTAATGGTTTCAATGCATTAGCAATATCATTATCAATAATCAATGACGTTACCAGAAACTGCTCCAGACGTTCACCATTACGATCCTGTAAATCAATCCGTAGGGGCAGTTTGGATTCAGCATCAATCCAGACAGCATAGCTATAACGCGTCGCATCTCTGGAAATAATTCGAATCCCCACAGCTAAACGATCGGCAATACGCACTCGCCCGTCCGCAGGAACAAAATCGTAGTACATCGCAAGTTTTTTAAAATCGGCGTAAACCAGAGCAGGCAAAGAATCCACAATGTGATCGCCCGCTAACGTAAAAGATTCCAGACCGGAATCAAAATAGCTGATTTCGTTGCCACGTTGGACGATCTCACGTCTTGGCCCGTCCATAAACACCAATTGGGCCAGAGAATGATTGTTAAACACGGCATGCCGATATCTGACAGACTCGAACCCCTGTTGAGTGATATTAATAAAAGAGAGTTCGTAGTTTAATGCTCGACTGGCACCATTCATCTGTTGCAACAACGCCCCGGACTCTGTATGAGCCGGGGCGATGGTGGAATAAAACAGACTGCCAATCAGCAAACAGGCGGCAAACAAAACACGCTTCATTACCGAGGCTGAGTTCCTAATGATTGAGTTCCAGGGACTTGAACAGCAGCCTGCTGATCGTCGTGTTGCTGTACCTGATCGGCATGCAAGCGGCGTTGCAGTTCATAGTCCTGCAAAATAGCATTGAGGCGATTGCGCTGTGCATCAGATTTTTGCTGCCCGTTATGAGCAGACACGCTATCCGATGGCGTTCCCAAACTAACCGGAGAGGCCGTTCCCAACGCTGGCAATGTGCGGAATAAGCCAGATTCGTTCATACCATCAGACACATCCGGGCGGTTATAATTCTGCACACCGACAATGACAGCCAGCGACACACAGGCAGCAACGCCGACCTGAGTTAATTGGCTCGCCCAAGGACGAACTTTATGCCAAAACGGCATTTGAGGCCAAAGCGCAGGGTGTGGCTGAGATTCGGGTTGCGCCTGAGGAACCAAACGGACAGGTTCCTTTTCAATCGCAGCAGCAACACGAGAAGCGATATCAAGATGAATCACGTTTTCATCAATATCACCTCGCAACGTATCGCGAATCAGATGATAACTTTGCCAACTTTGCTGCAGTTTGTCATCGCGAGACAAGACATTAAGCAGTTCAGAATCGACTGTCTCACCATCCATTAAAGCGGAAAGCTTCTCTTTCTGCATACCGACACCCTTACCTTGTCAAATCCATCATTAATCATGCGAAGAGCTGAAAAAGCGCTAGCGCTGAATAAGCGGTTGTACTTTATTATCAATTGCTTCCCTTGCCCGAAAGATCCGAGAACGAACAGTACCAACGGGACAATCCATAATCACCGCGATCTCTTCGTAGCTCAATCCATCTAATTCACGAAGCGTAATAGCCAATCGTAAGTCTTCCGGTAAAGATTCAATCGTGCGAAAAACAATGCTGCGTAATTCCTCTGACAACATTAAATTCTCAGGGTTCGAAATTTCTTTCAATGCCCCCGCATTTTCATAATTTTCAGCATCATTGGCATCAATGTCACTGGATGGGGGGCGCCGCCCTTGAGCGACCAGATAGTTTTTCGCCGTATTAACGGCAATACGATACAGCCATGTATAGAAAGCACTATCGCCACGGAAAGATTCCAACGCACGATAAGCTTTGATAAACGCCTCCTGAACCACATCAGGGACATCCCCTTGAGGCACATAACGCGACACCAAACTCGCCACTTTATGCTGGTAACGAACGACCAACAAATTAAACGATTTTTGATCGCCTTTCTGGACCCGTTCGACCAGTACCTGATCTGCCAGCTGCTCACTCATCCGAGGTAATATCTCCTCAAACTGTTCTCCACACGTAAAATAATACTGCCAGCCATATTAAGTTATACCAGAGCAAGCTCTAGCTTAGAGCGAGAGCCCGACATAAAGTTCCTGTAATCTTTTTTGTTTTTTCTTCTACACCTGTCTCATATCAAGACCGAAACACCCTATTTTCTGCGGTTATCAGGGGCAGATATCGGTGATCATACGATAATTTACTGGCATTCGCACGATGGCTGACACGCTACAGCCCCGTATTTATACATCTTTACAGGCGAGAAAAATCAATACATGAATAAATAATTGGGTGCTAACATCCATTTTCCACTTCTTTTTGTAGCAATGGCTCTCACATGCACCCGACTATAGAACATTCCTGTGATGTATTAATCGTCGGCAGCGGCGCTGCCGGGCTTTCTCTTGCCTTGCGTCTTGCTGCTCAGGCAAACGTTACCGTTATCAGTAAAGGTCCGCTGAACGAGGGAGCAACGTTTTATGCTCAGGGTGGAATTGCGGCGGTTTTTGATGAAACCGACAGTATTGACTCCCACATTGAAGACACGCTCATCGCGGGTGATGGCTTATGCGAACGTGAAGCCGTCGAATTCATCGCCAGCAATGCTAAACACTGCGTACAGTGGCTCATCGAACAGGGCGTATTGTTTGATACAGAAACCAGCACCAGTGGGGAAGAACGTTATCACCTTACCCGCGAAGGTGGACACAGCCACCGCCGGATACTGCACGCTGCCGATGCAACCGGAAAAGAAGTTGAAAATACATTAGTAAGCCAGGCATTAGCACATCCCAATATTCGCATTATGGAACGTTGTAACGCCGTTGACCTGATCACTTCCAATAAATTGGGTCTGTCAGGAACACGACGTATCGTCGGTGCCTACATATGGAACCGTGAGCGGGAAATGGTAGAATCCTGCCGGGCAAAAACCGTGGTTTTAGCAACTGGTGGGGCTTCCAAAGTCTATCAGTACACCACAAACCCAGATATTTCATCTGGCGACGGTATTGCAATGGCCTGGCGTGCCGGATGCCGAGTGGCTAATCTCGAGTTCAACCAATTTCACCCGACCTGTTTATTCCACCCTCAGGCACGTAATTTTTTGCTGACAGAAGCGTTACGTGGCGAAGGTGCTTATCTGAAACGTCCTGACGGTACACGCTTTATGCCGGATTTCGACTCCAGAGGAGAACTGGCACCTCGTGACGTCGTTGCAAGGGCGATCGACCATGAAATGAAGCGTCTTGGTGCAGACTGTATGTATCTGGATATCAGTCACAAACCGGCTGAGTTCATTAAACAACACTTTCCGACTATTTATGAGAAATTGCTCTCACTCGGTATTGATTTGACCCGCGAAGCTATTCCCATTGTTCCGGCCGCGCACTATACCTGTGGCGGCGTGATGGTTGATCAACATGGTCGGACTGATCTTGATGGCCTGTATGCTATCGGCGAAGTTAGCTATACCGGGCTGCACGGAGCCAACCGGATGGCATCAAATTCATTATTGGAATGCTTGGTTTATGGCTGGTCAGCAGCAGAGGATATTCTGCAAAGGTTGCCGCAGATAACCCCCGTAAAAAAACTCCCTGAATGGGATGAAAGCCAGGTGGATAACTCGGATGAACAGGTTGTCATTCAGCATAACTGGCATGAATTACGTCTGTTCATGTGGGATTACGTTGGAATTGTTCGCACAACGAAACGGTTAGAACGTGCATTAAGGCGCATCGTCATGCTGCAACAGGAAATCGATGAGTACTACGCACATTTCCGTATATCAAATAACTTGTTGGAGTTACGTAATCTGGTTCAGGTGGCTGAACTCATTGTTCGTTGCGCACTAGCCAGGAAAGAAAGCCGTGGATTACATTACACGCTGGATTACCCAGAACAATTCGATACACCACAACCAACTATCCTACACCCATAGGTACCGCTAAAATCGTCACATAAACGGGTACCAACCTGAACACGGCGCTAAGGTTTTTCAACGCACCTAACGCCGTGTGCTCTCGCCAACTCATCTTATTAACCCGATTTCATTACATAAAGAGATAAAAATCTTTCGTCAGTTTTTGAAAATCAAACGAGTAACGGTTGTCCTTATCACGGATCACTAAGCGTTGTGTCAAACATGCCCCTGATTGCCGAGATAACGCCAGCAATACACGATTCACGGGTCGTGACTCAGATTCAGTAACTGCACAATATTGATGAACAAACCAACCTAGCTCATGCGCTAACGGTATAAACTCACTGGCAACTTGCGCAGGCAACACAACGCAAAATGTCCCATCTGGTGTCATCAGTTGTTGTGCACAATGGAGCAACACGTCATGCGTCAGCGTTGTGGTATAGCGAGCCTGGCTACGAGATAGGCTCCCACAAGCGACCCCAGGAGAAAAATAAGGCGGATTACTGACTATCAGTGAATAGCGATTTTCTGTGGTCACCGTAAAACGAGCAATATCATCAGCATAAACGCGCATACGTCCAGCCCAGGGAGATGCCGCGATGTTATCTAAGGCCTGTTGGCTTGCTACCACATCGAATTCAACCGCGTCAATATTGGTATCCCGATCGGTACGCTGAGCCAGCATCAGAGCAATCAAGCCTGAACCACTGCCAATATCCAGGATCCGACGCACATTAGATATCGTCGCCCATGCCCCTAGCAAGATGCCGTCGGTTCCAACTTTCATTGCACAGCGATCGTGAGCAACAAAAAACTGTTTAAAGGTAAACCCATCCCGACGTAATGTCAGTTTACTATCAGATTGGTAACTCATTAATGACGCTTCCAGACATAAACAGCGGTAGCATAAGTGAATCCTCAATACAGGAAAAGCACTGTTGTCTGTTTAAACAGGTGAAGAACCCGGCTAATACGTCTATAATCGGCGCCCCAAACAGAGGTAGACCATGACTGCAACCACTTTTTCCGAGCTTGATCTTGATGACAGCCTGCTAGACGCACTGCGCGATATGGGCTACGAACGCCCCACCGCGATCCAATTAGCCGCCATTCCCCCCGCAATGGATGGGCGTGATGTGCTGGGTTCCGCACCAACAGGGACGGGTAAAACGGCAGCCTACCTATTGCCGGTTTTGCAGCATCTTTTAGATTTCCCTCGTAAAAAATCAGGGCCGCCTCGCGTTTTAATCTTGACGCCAACACGTGAGCTTGCCATGCAGGTTGCTGAACAAGCACGGATCATGGCGGCGCATACGCACCTCGATATTGCCACGATTACCGGTGGCGTTGCATACATGAATCACGCTGAAGTTTTCAGTGAAAACCAGGATGTGGTTGTCGCAACAACAGGACGTTTACTGCAATACATAAAAGAAGAAAACTTTGATTGCCGTGCAGTTGAGACCCTGATTCTGGATGAAGCTGACAGAATGCTGGATATGGGGTTCGCACAGGATATCGAACACATTGCAGGCGAAACGCGTTGGCGTAAACAGACGTTATTATTTTCCGCCACGCTGGAAGGCGATGCGATTAAAGATTTTGCCGAACGCCTGTTAAACGATCCTGTTGAAGTTGAAGCCGATCCTTCACGCCGTGAACGTAAAAAAATTCTGCAATGGTATTATCGAGCTGATGATATCAAACACAAAACAGCCCTACTTTGCCATCAGCTAAAGCAGCCAGATGTAACACGTTCAATCGTCTTTGTACGTAAACGCGAACGTGTTCACGAACTTGTTGCCTGGTTACGAGAAGCCGGTATTCAGTCCTGTTACCTCGAAGGTGAAATGGTACAAGCTAAGCGTAACGAGGCCATCAAACGGATGAGTGATGGTCGGGTAAACGTGTTGGTTGCAACTGATGTGGCTGCACGTGGTATCGACATAAACGATATTAGCCATGTTTTTAACTTTGATTTGCCACGCACGGCTGATACCTACCTGCACCGTATCGGACGGACCGGTCGTGCGGGGCGTAAAGGCTGCGCAATATCGTTCGTCGAAGCGCACGATCATCTATTACTGGGTAAGATATTCCGTTATTTAAATGAGCCGCTCAAACCCCGAGTTATTGATGAGTTGCGCCCGGTTACAAAAGCACCAAACGCCAAAGCAACGGGAAAACCCTCCAAGAAAGTGCTCGCTAAACGGCAAGAGAAAAAAGAGCAGGAGAAAGAAAAAGCGAAAATAAGGGTGAAAGTGCGTCACCGTGATAGTAAAAATATTGGTAAACGACGCCAGCCAGCTAACAAAACGGATGACAAAGCCAGCGAGTAACGTTGCGGATATGGGATTAAAACGTACCGTTCGTTGCTAGGAATAAAGACAGCAAAGGAATGTGTTACTTACTGCCGGTCACTCATGTGTCCGGCATTTTTGTCTCTGGCCCCCTAGCTAGGTTGTGAGCTAGAGACAAAAAAAGGTCTAGCGCTTGGCTAGACCTTTGATAACTAAACACTTTCGGATGTTGCGAAAGCGCGCTATTAGTTAAGACGCTCTTTGATACGGGCAGACTTACCAGTGCGTTCACGCAGGTAGTACAATTTGGCTTTACGTACGGCACCACGACGTTTAACAGTGATACTGTCAACAACAGGAGAATGCGTTTGGAAAACACGTTCTACGCCTTCGCCGTTAGAAATTTTGCGAACAGTGAATGCAGAATGCAGACCGCGGTTACGAATAGCAATAACCACGCCCTCGAATGCCTGCAGACGTTTCTTAGTACCTTCAACAACCCATACCTTCACTTCTACGGTATCACCCGGACGAAATGCAGGTACGTCCTGCTTCATCTGCTCTTGTTCAATTTGCTTAATAATGTTGCTCATAATATGTCTCTTACCCTAGGTAAACTGATATTTGGGATTGTTCGGCGCACCAAAACTCCCCCCTAATACTCTCGTTGCTCAGACTGATATTCTCGTTGGAACTCAGTCAGCAACCTTGCTTGCTCGTCAGTCAGAGCTAGGCTTTTCAGAAGTTCAGGTCTTCTAAGCCAGGTTCGGCCCAGCGACTGCTTCAAACGCCAGCGACGAATCTCAGCATGATTTCCTGACAGCAAAACTGCCGGGACATCCATGCCTGCCAACACCTCGGGACGAGTAAAATGTGGACAATCCAACAACCCATCAGCAAAAGAATCTTCTTCTGCTGAAGCCTGATGTCCCAGTACACCCGGTATAAAACGGGCAACGGAGTCAATCAGGGTCATCGCTGGCAGTTCCCCACCGCTGAGTACGTAATCCCCTATCGACCATTCTTCATCGATTTCGGTTTTAATTACGCGCTCATCAATCCCCTCATACCGCCCACAAACCAGAATCATCTTCTGATTGGTGGCGAGTTGACGTACGCCTTGCTGATCTAATTTACGGCCCTGAGGTGATAAATAAATCACTCTCGCGCCTTCGCCTGCCGCTTCTTTTGCTGCGTGGATAGCATCCCGTAAGGGTTGCACCATCATCAGCATTCCGGGGCCGCCGCCATACGGGCGATCGTCCACGGTGCGATGCCGATCGTAAGTGAAATCACGAGGACTCCAATACTGTACGCTCAGCAGGCCATTTTTAACTGCCCGGCCAGTGACTCCGTAATCAGTAATTGCGCGGAACATCTCTGGAAACAGGCTAATCACCCCAATCCACATCTTTTCGTTCCACTTAGTACTACTGGTCAGATCAGAGTTCAAAAACCAGGATCCCAATCTACTTCAATCAGTTGAGCAGAAAGGTCAACATGCTTGACAACCTGTTCAGTAAGGAACGGAACCAACCGCTCCTTGACCCCAAATGCATCTTTCAGGTTAGCCTTTATCACCATCACATCGTTTGAACCGGTTTCCATCATGTCGATGACTTTGCCCAGTTGATAACCCGTTGAGGTCACGACCTGACAGCCGATAAGGTCTTTCCAATAATAATCACCTTCATCCAGTTCAGGCAGTTGCGCCGAATCTACGATAATTTCGCAATTAGTCAGTAAATTAGCCGCATCCCGATCGTCAACGTCTTTAACTTTGATGATCAGATCCTGATTATGGTGCTTCCAGCTCTCAATTTCGACAAACTGCCAGCCACCTTTTGTCTGGATAAACCAAGGTTGATAATCAAAAATGCTTTCGGCATCTTCGGTGGATGAAAACACTCTGAGCCAACCACGAATGCCATAAGTCGATCCCATTTTCCCCAATACAATAGGGTTAACAGGCGCTTTCGGACCAAGTTGTTTGCTCATGACCACCATCACCACAGATTATGCTGCTTTTTTAGCGTCTTTGATCAGCGCAGATACGCGATCAGAAACTGTTGCACCCAAACCGACCCAATGTTCAATGCGGTCCAGATCCAGACGCAGTGCTTCGGCCTGACCAGCTGCGATCGGGTTAAAGAAGCCTACGCGTTCAATGAAGCGACCATCACGCGCATTGCGGCTATCGGTCACGACAACTTGATAAAACGGGCGTTTTTTAGCGCCGCCACGTGCCAAACGAATTGTTACCATAACATCCTCTTTAGTGAATAAAACAACCGGGCCCCATCGAGGAACGGGGCCCAGTATGTCATATAAAAAGCCCCAAAATTTTACTCATTTTGACGCCAAAAGCAATCTAAAGCGTAAAACGAGCGTGAGACTTTATTAGTCGTGACCAGATTATCACGCTTAACGTCCCGGGAATCCGGGTGGCATCATCCCTTTCATACTGCGCATCATCTTCGCCAAACCACCACTCTTCATCTTTTTCATCATGCGCTGCATATCATCAAACTGTTTTAAAAGGCGGTTAACATCCTGAACCTGCATGCCCGATCCGGTCGCAATACGCCGTTTCCGGGAACCTTTAATAATCTCAGGTTTTGCTCGTTCCTGATGCGTCATCGAATTGATGATCGCCTCCATACGAACCAATACTTTATCGTCCATCTGAGATTTTACATTGTCAGGCAATTGCCCCATGCCCGGCATTTTACTCATCATGCTGGCCATGCCGCCCATGTTCCGCATCTGCTTGAGCTGATCCAGGAAATCCGTCAAATCAAACCCATCACCTTTCTTGAGCTTATTTGCCAGCTTTTCAGCCTGAGTACGATCGACCTTACTTTCAATATCCTCAATCAAGGAGAGAACATCACCCATTCCGAGGATACGAGAGGCAACGCGTTCAGGATAGAAAGGTTCCAGCGCTTCGGTTTTTTCACCAACGCCGAGGAATTTAATCGGTTTACCCGTAATATGACGGATAGACAACGCAGCACCGCCACGCGCATCACCGTCAATTTTAGTCAGCACCACCCCCGTTAACGGCAGTGCTTCATTAAACGCTTTTGCCGTATTTGCCGCATCCTGACCCGTCATAGCATCAACGACAAACAGGGTTTCCACCGGATTGATCGCCGCATGAATCTGCTTAATCTCATCCATCATGGCGTCATCGACATGAAGGCGACCAGCAGTATCGACTAATAACACATCATAGAATTTAAGTTTGGCGTGCTGTAGCGCCCGACTAACAATGTCGAGCGGCTTTTCCTGCACGGTCGACGCAAAGAAATCAACCCCAATCCCTTCGGCCAACGTTTCCAGCTGTTTAATCGCCGCAGGGCGATAAACGTCCGCAGAAACAACCAATACCTTTTTTTTCTGTTTTTCTTTAAGGAACTTCCCTAGTTTACCAACGCTGGTGGTTTTACCCGCACCTTGTAAACCAGCCATCAGAACTACCGCTGGCGGTTGCGCGGCCAGATTTAACTCCGCATTACTCTCTCCCATCGCACTGATGAGTTCATTTTTGACAATTTTGACGAATTCTTGGCCTGGCGTCAGGCTCTTATTAACTTCATGACCTACGGCACGTTCTTTGACACGATTAATAAAATCGCGAACCACCGGTAAGGCAACATCAGCTTCCAACAACGCCATGCGGACTTCACGTAACGTTTCTTTAATATTGTCTTCAGTCAACCGCCCACGGCCACTGATATTGCGCAATGTGCGCGATAGTCGATCGGTTAAATTTTCAAACATGTCTTATGCTCAACGTGTGACAAGCCGCCAGTGCGACGCGAATAGCTCGATTATAACATGAAAGTGCCAGCGATCTCTGTGACTCAGATGGAGAACAGTTGGTCCCCAGTGAGACTAACGCTATACTGACCTTTCATTTTACTTCGCTGATATTTAATAACCTATTTGTATGTCTGTTTTCGCTCTTGTGGCGCTGGGCGCCTACACACTTAGCCTTGGACTGATTATCCCCAGTCTGCTACGCAAGAACAGTGCATATCGTCGGCTGGCAATACTCTCGGCCAGCGTTGCGCTTGCCTGTCATGCAATCGCGCTTTATCAGCGGATTTTTGACGTTCAAACGGGCCAAAATCTGAGCCTGTTAAATATCGGTTCGCTCGTCAGCCTCATCATTTGTACTGTGATGACGATTGTTGCCTCGCGTAACCGCGGCTGGTTCTTGCTCCCTATCGTTTATACCTTTGCCTTAATCAATCTGGCGTTTGCCAGTTTTATGCCCGGTGAATCCATCACTCATCTGGAAGCAACGCCAGGATTGATGATTCATATTGGTCTGGCGCTGTTTTCTTATGCAACATTGCTCATCGCTGCGCTTTATGCGCTACAGCTTGCCTGGCTCGATTATCTGCTAAAAAATAAAAAACTTGGGTTTGCTGCAGATATGCCGCCATTAATGGGCATAGAACGAAAAATGTTTCACATCACTCAGGTAGGCGTCATTCTGTTAACCCTGACGCTTTGTACCGGGCTATATTACATGGATGATCTGATCGGTAACAAAGAGAACCTGCATAAAGCCGTATTTTCTCTGTTTGCCTGGTTCATCTATATTCTGTTGCTCTGGGGACATTATCATGAAGGCTGGCGCGGGCGTCGGGTTGTCTGGTTTAGCCTGCTAGGTGCGCTACTATTGACGTTGTCCTATTTCGGCAGCCGAGTCATCCAGAATTTTGTCGCGACCTAATCCCACAGAAAACACATTCACAAAATAGACATACAAAAAAGAGAGCCAACATGAGGCTCTCTTTTACTTTGGATGACTAGTGCAATAAGTCTTTACTAAATATGTAATTCTGCCAGCTTATCCTTTGGCAGAGCCAAATCGTCATTCTGGTTGATACCAATATCATGATCCAGAATGTGCTGCGCAATTTCCTGAGCTTCAGTCAGAGAATGCATCTCATAAGTTCCGCATTGATATTCATTCAGTTCAGGAATTTTCCGCTGGTCAGTCACTTTCAGGACATCCGCCATTGCCGCCTTCCAGGCATCGGCCACACGCTGTTCCTCTGGCGTACCAATTAAACTCATATAGAAACCAGTACGACATCCCATCGGAGAAATATCAATGATTTCGACACCGTCGCCATTCAGATGATTACGCATGAACCCCGCAAACAGGTGTTCCAGCGTGTGAATACCCCGCTCAGGCATCACCTCAAGGTTAGGGCGACAAAAACGTAGGTCAAAAACAGTGATATTATCGCCATGAGGGGTTTTCATGGTTTTCGCAACCCGAACAGCAGGCGCTGCCATACGGGTATGATCTACAGTAAAGCTATCTAGTAACGGCATAACGCCACCTCCTCATAGAAAAATTTTATTTTTTCTCATTTCTGGGAAACTTTTCTTCTTCGTGCGAGTCTGAGTTACTGAAAGACGCGCATTTATTATCATCATCCCTTATTAGAGATGTTTATTTGGCCACAGTTTCTGTGGCCTTTTCTTTTTACTGCGCAGCAAGATAGGCTTCAAAACTCAGTGTATCTTCCGCTTCAATCTGCCGCTGACGAAGCCATGAGCGTTCACACTCCGCACTCAGTTGTTCTTCCGTCAACACTTGCAATGGTTCATCACGTAACATTTTGCGATATTCATCTGCGAGATGAAGACCAACACTACTACTGCCTTCTTGCTTCATCATAGCAAGCAATCGTCCAGAGAATGTACTTTCTGGATCTTCAAAACCAGTAACTAACTCATCGCAAACTTGCTGATAATAAGGTTGTTCGCGCCCCTCATCCAACACCTCAGCAACACGACGCAAATCAGCAAACAATGATTTGCCTACATCAGCAATAGGTTGTTGTGCCGTATCACATCCCATACCAACAGTCTGTCCCGGCTTACGCCCTTCCAGTATCACTCGATTCCAATTTTTGCGCGTACACGCTAATTCATCAGCGCTCATTTCTGGTGCATCAGCCAGCGCACACCAGATCAGGAACAAATCAAGGAATCGAACCTGGCTACCACTGACACCAGTTGGCGAGAATGGATTAATATCCAGCGACCTCACTTCAATATACTCAATGCCGCCACGCAGAAGCGCATCGGAGGGCGATTCCCCAGCCCGAGTCACCCTTTTTGGCCTGATAGGGGCATAGAGTTCATTTTCAATCTGCAATACATTGGTGTTCAGTTGTAGATATCGCCCCTCTTTTTTCACACCAATTTGAGCATACTCTTCAGAAGGCGTTTTTATTGCGCGTTTCAACGCAGCGACATAGGTATCCAAATGATTAAACGTAATACCAAGATTACTTTGTGATTTATTGGTATAACCTAAATCGCTCAACCGAAGCGAGGTTGCATACGGTAGGTAACACATTCCCTTATCCGTGCGTTCAAAAGGAAGTGCGGTTTCACGACCTTGCAGGAAAGACGAACAAATAGCGGGCGAAGCCCCAAACAGATAAGGAATAATCCAGCCAAATCGATAGTAATTACGGATTAGGCGAAAATACCCCGCTGATATCTCAATTTTTCCACTATCAGCATCTTTGACACCAGACTTAGCCTGCCAAAACGCAAGCGGTAGCGAAAAATTGTAATGCACACCGGAGATGGTTTGCATCAGTGCACCGTAACGATTTTTCAACCCCTCACGATACAGTGTCTTAAATCGACCAATGTTAGAAGTACCATATTGCGCTAATTCAATATCCTGCTCAGCGGCAATAAAGCACGGCATACTTAATGGCCACATGCGCTCATCATCCAGATTTCGGGATACATGGCGATGAATGTCTCGCAAAAAACTCAGCAAATGGTCAACATCTTGATCAACCGGTGTAATGAATTCCAGTAGTGACTCTGCAAAGTCCGTCGTAATCCATGGATGTGTTAACGCCGAGCCTAACTGCTCGGGATGACCTGTCGTAGCAAGGTGTCCATTCGCCAATACGCGCAACGTTTCGCGCTCAATTCCACGCTGGATACCGTTCACAGCATGTGGATGCTTTTCCAGCCAAGAAAGCGCAGTTGATATGTCCGGGATCAAATCGACCTCCCGTTGTTAAAATGTAATGTTTATAAGCATAATTGAAACGAGGTGACACTCACCAGCCACGACCCGCGACTAATGCCACCATGCAATACCTTGTAAAGTTACCCCTGTCAGGATGATATAGCGCAGCGCTTTCCCAATACCGATGAAAACGGCCGCACGAACCCAAGGCATACGTAACCAACCCGCCAATACACACAATAAATCGCCAACTACCGGAACCCAACTAAATAATAACGCAGCGAGGCCATAGCGCTGTAACCAACGTACCGCTATCGCGTGTCCTGTCTGCTGTTTTAGTTGAGGCAGTAAGCGCCCTATAATAATGTTTGTTACCCCTCCCAGGGTATTTCCCACCGTTGCAACAATAATTAGCAAGATGGGGCTGACATTGCCAGAAAGCAAGAGTGTAACCAGCAACACTTCTGAACTTCCTGGTAGCAATGTCGCACTCAGTAAGCTGCTCCAGAAAAGAGTGAATACAGCCCAGAACTCAGTCACCGTTTACGGACATCGACTACAGCCATGTTTGCACGCTTAGCAGCCTCAATACCATAATCAGCATCTTCAAACACAACACAATGTTCTGGTGCTACCGAGATAAGCTCAGCGCAACGTAAAAACGTGTCGGGGAACGGCTTATGATTGATAACATCGTCAGCACCAACAATCGCATCAAAATAACCATGTAACCCAAGATGCTGTAACAGCATGTCAGCCATACCATGAGTGCTACCAGTCCCGATAGCCATAGGACGACGCCCGTGATAATGCTTGACCACATCAATTAACGGTAGCGCGGTCACCGTGTCCAACAGCATTTCCTGCACAATCGCCGTTTTTTCATCGGCTAATTTATGCGGATCCATATCCACCTGGTGACGCTCAATAATAAACTGGGCGGTACGCCAGGTCGGAGAACCATTCAACGCAGTCATGACAGCCGCTTCATATTTCATACCATATTTAGCCAGCACCTGATGCCATGCTTTATGGTGTGTCGGTTCGGTATCGAGTAAGGTGCCGTCCATATCAAAGATCAAGCCTTGATAACGATCGTACATCATGTACTCCATGCTTACAGAAAAAAGAGGCTTACTTTATCGCAAAGTAAAAACGTTGTCGCTCACTCAATAACCACATAATAATCAGGCCATTATTTCAATCAAAATAGAGTGATGTGACTTTACGAAGCGTAATACTAAGAACAATAGGCAGGACGGCCAGGCCACATGAACGAAAAGCAGACGACAATATGCACAAACAGTAATGTACTACGGAAGAAGAAAGCAAACGGAACAAATGGCTATACGCCGGTTCAAGGCAATGACGATTATCCGTACGAGATATGGTGCATCCGGGAGGATTCGAACCTCCGACCGCTCGGTTCGTAGCCGAGTACTCTATCCAGCTGAGCTACGGATGCATATAGAAAGGAGAAGCTTTTGATTGGTATAAAAGAAAATCTGCTATGAGATCAATAGAAATGCTAACAATGGTGCATCCGGGAGGATTCGAACCTCCGACCGCTCGGTTCGTAGCCGAGTACTCTATCCAGCTGAGCTACGGATGCATAATATTTTCTACTTCAACACAAACAGCAATTACCAACATAGTCGCCATTTAAATGGTGCATCCGGGAGGATTCGAACCTCCGACCGCTCGGTTCGTAGCCGAGTACTCTATCCAGCTGAGCTACGGATGCATTAAATGGCGGTGAGGGAGGGATTCGAACCCTCGATGCAGCTTTTGACCGCATACTCCCTTAGCAGGGGAGCGCCTTCAGCCTCTCGGCCACCTCACCATGCATTACCTGTAATCACATCGAAAATTTTCTACTTGTGTTCACCGGTACTGCGTGGCGCACATATTACTTTCCCGGACTTATAAGTCAAACAATTTTTCCCAAGTTAAGTTTGTTTGTGCAATTCGCATCCAAGACGGGCGAATTCACGACAAAAAGTGCATTTTATCAGCAGGAAAACAGATGGTTATCCTACAATCAGGACAATGCTCAAAAAGGAAAAAGATATTAATCAGAGGAAGAAAAAGAAAATGCGAGGAAAACAATAGCGTCTCGTTTCTGCGAGACGCATTGCCAATCAATACGAGGACGGCTGAGATTTCTCTGCCTGAATTCGTTGATAGATCTCTTCTCGGTGGACAGAAACCTCTTTAGGCGCATTAACACCAATGCGCACCTGATTGCCTTTTACCCCTAGTACAGTAACCGTTACCTCATCGCCAATCATGAGGGTTTCGCCAACTCGACGAGTCAAAATAAGCATTCTTTGCTCCTTGAAAGATTATAAAGAGTCGGGTCTCTCTGTCTCCCCGTCATTATCCATCATGTGCCGTGAAAACGTAAACCTAGACGATGGTATAACTCCATCATCGCACTCCTAGTTGTCGCTACTTGTTAGTTTAGTCGATATAAGTAGCTTGTGCCTTTGTTATCGCAACAAGACACTTGAGCATATTCAGCTTCAGGATCTCCAAAGCGACATACCGTTCATCTTGCTTGACAGATATCCTTCCTGCAAGACAAAAACGCCATAACCCATATTCAGCTATGGCGTTTTGTTGGACAACGCGAATATTAACTTACAGTTTGCCAGCAACCCAGGATTCAATACTGGCTAAAGCGGCAGGCAATGCAACCACATCAGAACCACCAGCCTGAGCCATATCCGGGCGACCGCCGCCCTTGCCGCCAACCTGCTGGGCAACAAATCCAATTAACTCACCAGCTTTCACTCGATCAGTTAAATCCTTTGTGACACCAGAAATCAAGCTAACTTTCCCCTCAGCCGTGGTGGCCAAAACAATAATGGCTGACCCTAGTTGATTCTTCAGATCATCCACCATGGTTCGTAGTAACTTAGCTTCTACATTATCCAATTGAGTAACTAGCAGTTTAGTGCCATTAATATCTTTTGCCTTGCCAGAGAGAGAAGAACTTTCTTGCGCAGCCTGCTGGGCTTTCAATTGTTGAAGTTCCTTTTCCAAAGCCCGAGTACGGTCAAGTACAGAGCGGACTTTGTCACTCAGATTATTGCTATCACCTTTCAGAAGGTGCGCAATATCCTGCAAAACGTCACTTTGATGATGCAACACGGACAACGCGTTTTCACCTGTTACAGCTTCGATTCGGCGCACGCCAGCGGCAGTTCCCGATTCAGAACTGATCTGAAACAAACCGATATCGCCCGTATGGCGAGCGTGAGTACCACCACACAACTCGATCGAGAAATCGCCCATTGTCAATACACGAACCTGCTCGTCATATTTTTCGCCAAACAGAGCCATCGCCCCCTTAGCTTTCGCATCCGCAATCGCCATCACATTCGTTTGCACCGCATGGTTACGACGAATTTGAGCATTGACAATATCTTCCACCTGACGAATTTGTTCAGGTTTCATTGCTTCAGTGTGAGAGAAATCAAAACGCAGATAGCTGTCATTAACCAACGAACCTTTCTGTGCGACATGTTCACCCAAAACCTGACGTAACGCCGCATGCAACAAATGTGTTGCAGAATGATTCAAACGGATACGATCACGACGCGCCTCATCAACAATGGCATCAATACTGTCGTTAACACGCAACGATCCTTGAACCAGCTTACCGATATGGCCGATAGCCTGACCATACTTCTGGGTATCCTGCACATCGAAGCGAGCATTAGTGGTGCCAATTAATTCCCCTTTATCACCAACTTGCCCACCAGACTCACTATAAAACGGTGTCTCATTCAAAATAACGACAGCGTCTTCACCCGCCTCAATCTGTTCGACAGCTTTGCCATCATGGTACAGCGCGATAACCGTGGATTGCTGGCGAGTTTGTTCATAACCCCGAAAAGGTGTTATTGCATCAACACGGACAAGACTGTTGTAATCGACACCAAATCCACTCGCCTCGCGCGCGCGCTGGCGCTGAGCTTCCATCGCTTGCTCAAATCCATTCTCATCGACCTTCAGACCACGCTCACGGCATACATCAGCGGTTAAATCGATAGGGAAACCATAAGTGTCATAGAGTTTAAATGCCGTTTCACCATCCAGCGTATCGCCAGACAACTTGCTGATTTCATCATCCAGCAATGACAGTCCACGCTCCAGTGTACGAGCGAATTGCTCTTCTTCCGTTTTGAGCGCTTGTTCAACCATCGACTGCTGCTTTTTCAACTCAGTCGCCGCTGAGCCCATAACCTCAATCAACGGCGCAACCAATTTGTAAAAGAATGTCTCTGTCGCTCCCAGCATATTGCCATGACGCACTGCACGACGAATGATACGGCGCAGAACATAGCCACGGTTTTCATTGGAAGGCGTCACGCCATCAGCAATCAGGAAAGCACAAGAGCGGATGTGGTCAGCGATAACACGTAGCGACTTATTATCCAAGTCCGTCGTCCCTACCGCTTTTGCGGCAGCAGCAATCAACGTCTTAAATAAATCAATTTCATAGTTTGAATTGACGTGCTGCAACACGGCAGATACACGTTCTAAGCCCATACCGGTATCAACAGAGGGTTTAGGTAATGGCACCATTGAACCATCAGCCTGGCGATTGAACTGCATGAAAACCAGATTCCAGATCTCAATATAGCGATCGCCATCTTCATCAGGACTGCCCGGAGGCCCCCCCGCTATATGTGCGCCGTGATCGTAAAAAATCTCGCTACATGGGCCACAAGGACCGGTTTCGCCCATCTGCCAGAAATTATCTGACTCATAGGCGCCACCTTTGTTGTCGCCAATGCGAATAATACGCTCTGGTGGAACACCAATTTCATTAGCCCAGATACCATAAGCTTCGTCATCGGTCGCATAAACCGTTACCCACAATTTCTCTTTTGGCAGGCTAAACCATTCTGGTGATGTCAACAGCTCCCATGCGTAATGAATGGCATTCTGCTTGAAATAATCGCCAAAACTGAAATTTCCTAACATCTCAAAGAAGGTATGATGACGCGCAGTGTAGCCAACGTTTTCCAAATCGTTATGCTTACCACCTGCACGCACACAACGCTGTGACGTCGTTGCTCTCAGGTAGTTGCGTTTATCCAGTCCCAAAAATACATCCTTGAACTGGTTCATACCTGCGTTGGTGAATAGCAAAGTTGGATCGTTATTCGGCACCAGGGAGCTACTTTCAACAACCTGATGACCCTTACCGTGGAAAAAATCGAGAAACGCCTGACGGATCTCAGCGGTGCTCTTGCTCATAATTGTCCTGGAATCAAGCTAGAAGAACAGATCGCGGGCAAGGTTAGTGCAGCATGCTGACGCTACCGTGCAACTCACGAACAAAAAAAGTGGGAATAAGATAAATTTTCTTCGATGGGAAGTAAAATCCCGTATGCATCAATCTGAAAAATTCGCATAAACAGATTGGATTTCTTCATGGAAAAAACCACGATATAGCAAATATCGCTGTAGTTTTACCTTTTCTTTCCACTCAACGGGTAGAGGATACCCGAATTTTCGCTCTGCGATCGACTTAGCCAGTTCACACCAGTCAATATCACTTTCATCAAAAGCGGTAGAGATCGTTTCCTTATCGATACCCTTTTGGCTCAATTCTGCTCGGATACGCTGTGAACCATACCCTTTACGGCTACGACTTCGGATATAACGACAAGCAAAACGCCCATCGTCCAACCAGCCATGTTCCGTACAGTAGAGAATGACAGACTCAATTTCCTCAGCGGAAACGTTTTTCTTTACATCGTTGAGCGCGCCATCAGTTCTTTCCGGTTGATAAAGATACGCCGCAAGTTTGCGGCGTATCTCGAATTCACTGTGATCGCGAACAGCAAGCACATTCATAGCATAACGTAGCGGTTTACTCATTCACAAACCTGGCAAAAATTTATGCTATACCCTGAACATCAAAACTCTTCACGACCTTCCTCTGCTACGCTTTCATCGTAGCTCTCACCCGTCGCGACAGGCGAAAGATCGCTACCTTTATGCAATAACATCTCACGCAGTTTTTTATCCAACTCATTTGCAATAGCTGGATTTTCTTTCAGGTAATTACAGGCATTCGCCTTCCCTTGCCCAATTTTATCGCCATTGTAACTGTACCAGGCACCAGCTTTTTCAATCAGCTTATGCTTAACCCCGAGATCAACCAACTCACCATGAATATTGATCCCCTCACCATACAGGATTTGGAACTCAGCCTGTTTAAACGGGGCGGCCACTTTGTTTTTAACCACCTTGACACGAGTCTCACTACCCACAACTTCCTCGCCCTCTTTAATTGCACCGATACGGCGAATATCCAAGCGCACGGATGCATAGAATTTCAATGCGTTACCGCCAGTTGTGGTTTCAGGATTACCAAACATAACCCCGATCTTCATGCGAATCTGGTTAATAAAAATCAGTAGCGTATTAGCTTGTTTCAGATTCCCCGCCAATTTACGCATTGCCTGACTCATCATGCGAGCAGCGAGCCCCATGTGTGAGTCGCCGATTTCGCCTTCTATTTCAGCTTTCGGCGTCAAGGCCGCAACGGAGTCGACAATAATGACATCGACCGCGCCGGAACGGGTCAGCGCATCACAGATTTCCAACGCCTGCTCACCGGTATCAGGCTGAGAACACAGCAAATTATCAATATCTACACCAAGTTTCTTAGCGTAAATGGGGTCCAATGCGTGCTCTGCATCGATAAATGCACATGTTTTACCTTCACGCTGAGCTGCCGCGATAACCTGTAAAGTCAGTGTCGTTTTACCAGAGGATTCTGGACCATAAATTTCAACAATACGGCCCATCGGCAAGCCGCCTGCCCCCAATGCGATATCCAAAGACAGGGAACCGGTAGAAATTGTTTCAACATCCATTGAGCGGTCTTCGCCCAAACGCATGATAGAACCTTTACCAAACTGCTTTTCGATCTGACCCAGAGCTGCCGCCAGAGCCTTTTGTTTGTTCTCATCAATAGCCATTTCTACTCCTGTCATGCAGCGTAAAGCGTTCTCTACGCAGTCGCTTAATCATGGATTGCCGAATAATTACTGACATTATACTGTATGTGCATACAGCATCAAGATTATTTTTTCAAAAAATCATCTAACAATGTTTGTAAGGCAAAATGTACCGATTGCAACCGTACATCATTCCTACCACCGCGAAATAACATTTTACGAGTAACGGTAGATCCCTGTTTATCGGTAAAACCAAACCAGACCGTTCCGACCGGCTTTTCATCGGAGCCACCATCAGGCCCAGCGATACCACTGATCGAAACAGCAAAATCCGCTCCGGCAGCGTTTAAGGCTCCTACAGCCATTTCCTCAACGACCTCGGCACTCACCGCACCATAAAGAGAAAGCGTATCTTCATTGACACGTACCAGATTTTGCTTGGCCTGATTGCTATAAGTCACGAAACCATAATCAAACCAGCTCGAACTTCCTGAAATATCAGTGATCGCCTTTGCTAGCCATCCACCAGTACAAGACTCCGCACAGGTGACCTTTGCACCACTCGCTTTGAGCCGCTCGCCGACCAGACTACTTAACCGTGAAATATCAGTTTCCGTCATTGCCGTATCATCTTAATCAGTGGGGAAAGGACAAGGGTACCACTTTTCTTTATAAAAGCGGTTTTATGCACTGATGTGCGAAACACATTACAAAAAAAGGCGCTATGTTACATAAAATAAATAGCGTCTCTGAATGCCGCTTCAGATAAACGCACATGCAGCCAGAAACGCAAGAGTGGATGAGTTAGAGGATCTCAAATAATGAAAGGTCACATACAGCCAGCACAACTGGTACAACGCCAATCTTGTTGATTCACAGCCTGATAAAAGTAGCGAAAATAGCACTCTTCTATCGGAATCTGATTCAACTCAAAACAATCGGCAAGCCATTCTATATTGGCTAAAATCCAATCATCTTCATCAAGTCCATCACGATATAATTCATCTTCGGGATCAATAACTGAATAAATCCCCATCGTTCCCATATGATTTTCTTGATATTTTTCAGGAAGCGTGAAGTCTTGTTCTTTATAGGAAATAAGCCAATGACCGTGACAAAGCAAATTCCCATTGCGACTCCACCTAGCGTGAAACGGATTATTCATATTGATAGGTCACCAGGACAACAATGTTGAATAAAAAATATCATGAAACACCAAATGCGTAAACAACAACACTGGGAATAAAAGCATTTATCGTAATTAAATCAAGAGATAATATGTATAAATTGCCAGCATACTTTATGGGTAGGGTGCGTTTTTACTAAATCAAACACCATTCAATACCCAGGTCCTTTGAGATAAATTTATTTAGGATATATATTTATATAATTCAATATTAAAATCATAAATAATATTTTATCGCACTAACAATCAAACGCAATAACCGATAGTACCCCATATCACCTAATTAAAAAGTCAGATGAGTTGGCATCGGTCATTCCGTTACCTAAAACGACGCATATTCTTACTTTGCTTCATCATCAATATCAGTCAGAATGTCCCCGAGACGCCCGTTTGGGCCAAGAATTTATAGGGAGAATGTCTGGTGCGCCCCTCTTTTCTAAAAAACATTGGTATTAAAAGCGAAAAAGACTCAGATGAACTTCGCAGTTGCATCACAATTCATCGTCCTGCTGAAACGCTGTTTGATCTGTGGAGAAAACCAGAAACATTGCCAGTCCTGATGAACCATTTTGCAACTATCGACATCCTTAATTATACCGATTCACTGTGGCGGGTGAACACGCCCTTCGGTGCGCTTATCGAATGGCGAGCTCGCATCGTTGATGAGAAAAAAGGTGTGTATATACACTGGCGTTCTCTTGAAGGTGCGCGAATTCCCAATGAAGGTCGGCTATCATTTAGAGCTTCGCCTACAGGTCATGGTACTGAAGTGACCTTGACAATCCGTTTTGATCCGCCAGGGGGATTACTGGGGAGAAAAATTAGCCAGATGTTCGATGTTCTATCGAAAGACATGCTGACAAAAACGCTGCAACGGTTTAAAAATCTGGCTGAAAATGACGTAAACAGTTAACGGAAATACTGCCTTTTCTGAGCAAAAAGGCAGGATATAGCACTATTTTTCACATGATCGTTCACTGGAGGTTAAATGCTGGAATTGATTCAAGCTATTGGCGTTGGCATCGTTCTTATTCTGCCGCTAGCGAACCCCCTCACAACCATTGCCGTGTTTCTGGGATTAAGTGGAGACATGAGTCAGGGCGAGAAAAATCGACAAATATTTCAGACCTCGTTATACGTTTTCATCATTATGACCGTCGCCTTTTACGGCGGTCAGCTAGTTATGAATACCTTTGGCATATCCATCCCCGGTTTACGGATCGCTGGCGGCTTAATCGTAGCATTTATTGGTTTCCGGATGCTTTTCCCGCAACAAAAACCTGAACATATACCCGAAGTGAAAAGCAAAACTGATGAAATCAACAATAGCCGTGTCACCAACAATGTGAATATCGCTTTCGTCCCTCTGGCGATGCCCAGTACCGCAGGCCCCGGCACCATTGCGCTTATCATCAGTACCGCGTCACAAATCAAAAGTGGTGTCGATGTTACGCCATGGGTCGTCGCCGTTGCCCCCGTCCTTACGTTTATCGCAGTGAGTTTTATCTTGTGGTTAACGCTAAAAAGCTCTCACCTGATCATTAAACTGGTCGGCAAGGGAGGCATCGAAGCAATTTCTCGCCTTATGGGCTTTCTGCTGGTGTGCATGGGCGTTCAATTTGTCATCAATGGCACGTTAGAGATAGTGAAAACTTATCATTAAGGGTGACATCCATTATTTATTATCAGCCCAATAACTAACAAATTTTGAGTTGTTTTTAATAGCGACACTACCCGAATAGCACGACAGTCAGGTTAATATTTATTTCCTATTACAATAGAGTGAGTACAGCCAGCGCGTAGTCAACTTGAAGTATGACGGATATATTTCAATATATGACTCACATAAACACTTATTGACAATTCATAGACCACCGCGCTACTAACGATAAAAAAAATCCCGCACGAAGCGGGAAAGGTCATTCTAATGACAGGGATGGTTAACACAACATTCACAAGGATGTGATATATGACAAGGGATGAAAGAAATATAACAGGGAAAATGTATAGTATTGTCATCATCAGGTAAGGTTAGGCGAATGGTTGTAAAACAACATAGGCGACGCGGTATTTCAACGTCACTCATTCAACAATTGTCGCTTAACTTTTATTGATATACCCAAAATAATTCGAGTTGCGTGAAGGCGGCAACCGCACGAATCCCCAAGAGCTTACTTAGGTAAGTGACTGGGGTGAGTAAGGGCAGCCAACGCACAAGCAACTTGAAGTATGACGGGTATACAACCTCCATTAATCTAAACAATGAAGGTTGTGTCGATTTAATACGATGGTTAACGGCTAAGGCTCGCCCCACCACCCTTTTTCATGACAGAACGAATTTCAGATTCCTGAACAAGGTTCAGGTCACCACTAATTGTCAGCTTTAACACACTCGCGGCAATAGCAAAGTCGATCTTTTCCTGATCGCCAAAGCCATGCAGAACACCGTGCATCAAACCAGCACCAAAAGCGTCTCCCGCTGCAACCCCTTCCATAACATGCACGTTGTAGCGATTAGTTTCATGGAATTTGCCTTCGTTAAGCAGCAATCCCATCCACTGGCTGTCTTCAACAGACCGAATATTACGTAACACGCTGGCAACGACCTTACAGCCAGGATAGCGACGAGTGACCTCCAGCATCCCTTCTTTAAAGGCATCAATCTGATCAATTCCGCGAGACATGTCACCATCAAAAGCTTTGATACCCAGCGTCGCTTCAAAATCTTCATCATTAGCGATGCAGATTGTCACATAATTCATCAGCTTGGACATCACAACCTGCGCTTTTTCCGGCGACCACATCTTGCCACGGTAATTCATATCGCAAACAACGGGAATATTGTGTTTCTGACAAAAAACGCAAGCTGCCGTTACCGCCTGTTCAAGCTCGCTAGAAATAGCAGGTGTGATACCAGAAAAATAGAAGTAATCAACATCGTTGAAAATGGCTTCCCAGTCGAATTCCGTCTGCTTCGTTTCCGCAAAGGCACTACCTGCACGATCGTAAACAACATTCGTTGAACGTACGCTGGCACCTTTCTCAAAAAAGTAGATCCCCAAACGATTACCGCCACGCAATACTCTCGCTGTATCAACACCATATTTTCTCAGCGTAGAAAGCGCAGTTTCTCCCAACAAATTATTTGGCAATTTGGTTAGATAAGCAGCGTCATTACCAAGCAATGCAAGAGACACGGCAACATTAGCCTCTGCGCCACCATATGCGGCTTCAAGAACATCAGACTGAATAATGCGATTGTTACCGAGTGGCTTTAATCGCAACATCATTTCCCCAAAAGTTAACACTTTCATGTCTTTTATCCATTTATAAATCAATTAATACACAAACTCCGCAGCGAAAGGGGTTAATAAATAAACTATCCCCTTAGCCATGAATAACCTTATGTGACAATCACAAAAAGTAAAAAATAATATCGATTACACATCGATTATCATTGATAAGGCAAGTCTCATACTGTGTCATAAATCAGAGCTAATCGATATCACAATGTCAAAATTACGTATTATGAAATAATGATATATTTAATTATTCCATTAAAGAATATATCCCCTACCCCATTCAAGTCTTTCATCCCGATGAGCTGGCTCATCACTTCTATAGATCACGTCCGTTGGTACCGTTGCAAATCTATCGGATTCAATATTGATAAGGGAAAGCCCCTGATTTTTCAAACTGCACAAACTGTGTTGCCGCCCATGCTGACATCTTACTGCCGCTATGTGCAACATCGGGAACCGTTGTAAATTGCCAATTGAAGGGAAACTTGTAGCGACTTGCTTTCTGTTTGCCCGTCAAAAAATAATTTTCAGCACGCTGCAAGCGATTGTTGCCTTGGGCCATCGCTTCATAGGAACGGCGCAGTAACGGATGATAAGGATCGTTATCCCGTTGCCCAACCGTAATCAATAAAGGCATAGCAAAGTAACGTTCTAGCTCGGTGGTTTTTAACACAACCGGGGCATTCGCAAAACCATAGGGCCATGTCGTTTCGTCATCCGGTAACGTCCACCACCCGGCTGCCGCACAGATAGCAGCCTTTACTTTTGCGGTAGGAACAAACGTCAGCATACGGTGAACAAACTGGCAGCCCGCACTGTTCCCAAAAAGATAATAACGGGGCTGCTCCGTTATTTTAGACTGCCGAAGAGACTCAAAAATGGCATCTATTACAGTAAATGCCCAGTCCTCCGGTGGGTTCACTCGTCGCAAATCATTATTGACCAGATAACCAAGGTTATAACCATCCACGCCGGGATAATCTTTTTTAGAAAACTCAGGAACCAGGACAATAAAATGATTTTTTTGGCATGTTCTATCCAGGCATCTCGATATACCCAAAATAATTCAAGTTTCAGGAAGGCGGCAAGAGAAGGAATCCCGATGAGCTTACTTGAGTAAGTGATTCGGGTGACTGAACGTAGCCAACGCACAGGCAACTTGAAGTATGACGGGTATAATCATCTGCATTTCGGTTTAGCCCTGTTAATACAAAGATAATCGGAGAGCGAGAGGTCGCCTCTTGTGGACGATAACTCGACACGGAGATCTCTTTACCATTTTTCGGTAATGTCATGGTAAAACGCCCACGTTCAATAGGCAGTTGTTCAGCAAACACAACATGAGACAAAAGAGCCAGTGATACCAGTATGACGATTGATATTTTCATCATCTTCACCTTTCATTAAAATTCACAGCGTAAAGTTAATCCCATAACAAACTGATATTAAATAACTTTAGTTTTATTTATCGTCCATGATTCAGAATGAAAATCTCAGTCATTTTTTAATTATGAGAGATACTGCACATTTCTTTCCTGGGAATTTCCCATTCCCTTTTCTATTACACAAGACTGGTTCTTAATACCACAGAGACATTAAGAGAGCATATTACGATGAACAAAACCGAGTTCTCTCAGCGTATTAATCAGATAAGCAATTTGACGGAAACCGATCGATGCATCGCTGATTATCTTACCAAACATTTTTTATCGATCCCCTATAGCAAAGTTGTCGATATTTGCAAAGAAGTGGGGATTGCCAAATCCACACTAGGGCGTTTTATGGTAAAAATAGGGTTTGAAGGTTTTCATGATTTTAAAAAAGCGGTGATGGGTACAGAACCATTTCGAAATGTCTCTCCCATTACCCGTTTTAATAAAGAAAACAATATTAAAAATGGCAGCACATACATAGAAAATTACGTTGCCCATACCACCAACATCATCCGTGACACACTAAAAAATATTAGTAAGCATGATTTGGAAAAAGCGATTGAACTAATTTGTGATCCTGATAAAAAACTGTATGTCATTGGTAGTGCCAGTGCTCACGCGCTAGCAGAGTATTTTTACCTTCTTGGTCGATATATCAAAAAAGACATTGTACTGCTGGATGCCAACATCGCTAATTTACCTCATAAACTGGTGGATGCGCGAAACGGCGATGTTCTGCTGGCCATATCCTATTACCGATTCTCCAGCGTAACGACTCGTCTGGTGAAATGGTTTCACCAAAACCGGGGAGAGACTGTCGTTATTACCGATCGTCCAACCAACCCTTTTAGCCACTTCGCCACCGCACTTTTACTAATGGATAGCCAAAATAGGGGGTTATTTAATAGCCGTAGTTCTGGCTTTGTGCTCATTGAAGCGATGGTTAACTATATGGGAGAAATAACAGGGAAAGAATTAAATGATAACTTTAATGTAATGGAAGCTCTTTTTGAAGAGTTTAATGTCTTCAATAAATAAAGCGCCATCACTTACGCTAAAAACGCACATTTATCCGTATAACACCACCTGAAATTCGGATATCCAGCATCATTAAATAAGTTAGATCAATGTAAAAAATACATTGTCAATTGCTTTAATATTGCAAGAGCATCTTGTCGCACATGGCATATTGTACCTATGTATTCTATTATTTAAAGAGATTAATATAATGATTAATGAAACAAATATAATTACTGAAATGAATGTCGTTCCCGTGTGCCCGGTACAGAAAATAATCGCTACTTCACAGGGGAAATTATCTTATCGTTCCGGGGGGAAAGGTGAAAAAATCATTTTTCTGCACGGCCTACTAGGAAGTGCTAAAGCTTGGGCATTTCAATTTTTCGCGCTGTCTCCAGCCTATAACGTTATTGCCTGGGATGCCCCCGGTTATGCGCTATCCGATCTGGTTAATGCGGAAATTGATAACTATGTACAGGCATTGCATGAACTGATTCAAGCTAGCGGCAACGACCAAGTCTCTATCGTCGGACACTCCATGGGCGGTACCGTTGCCAGTCGCTACGTGGCAAAACATCCAGAAAATGTAAAATGCCTGATTCTATCCTGCACCCACCCCGGTTACGGTGATCCAGAAACAGCGCCAGTATCAGAAAAGCTGGAGAAACGTATGCAGGAGTTAGCTGAAATTGGCAGCGAAGCCTACGGCTGGAACCGTGCACATGACCTGTTGCCCTTCCCTGATATTCCACAGGCCGTGCTCGCCTATGCCGCAACAATTGCAGCAGAAACGCGACCTGACGGGCTACGTCGGGCATCACGCATGTTGCAATTGGCCGATAATCGCTCTCTTTTATCACAAATCCGTGTTCCAACACTCGTTCTAACGGGTGAAAAAGATAAGGTGGTCAGCCCTCAACTGAAATCAGATCTACTAACCCGAGTACCATTTACAAAACATATCGAGATGCCGGGGTTAGGGCATGCCCCCTATTTCCAGGCACCAGAATATTATAATGCCCTCATCCATGATTTTATCTCTCACTATTAAAGAATACTATTCAGGGGAATATCATGACTGGATTCTTAATCGGCATGGTGATTACCATTATTGCCGCAAGATTTATTATAAAAAACTATCAACCTCAGACTATTTTATTGCTAGCAGGGTTGAGTATGCTGCTTATTTCCACCATCCTGTTTCCTGATAATTCGATACTCTATGGGAAAGCAAAATCTATCGGATGGGCAGGAGGCGATATCTTTGCCTTTGTCAAAGAATCGCTCTCAACACAGGTAGCTGGTATCGGTTTAATCATTATGGCAGCAGGTGGATTTGCTGACTATATGGACCATATTAAAGCCTCTAATGCCATGGTAAATTTGTGCATTAAGCCATTGCGGATAATAAAAGCGCCTTACCTTATTCTGGCAATCGGATACATCTTATCCCAATTACTTCATATCGCCATTTCCAGTGCGGCGGGTCTGGCAATGCTGCTGTTGGTTACTTTTTTCCCCGTACTGGTTCGTTTAGGTGTGAGTAAGGCTGCGGCGGCATCGATGATTGGCATGTCTGCTTTTATGGATCTGGGCCCCGCGGTCGGGACGGCGAACCTCGCGGCCAAACATGCAGGAATGGAAACAGCAATCTATTTTGCGCACTACCAATTACCTGTAGCGATTGGTGTAATGCTGACCGTAGCAATATTGATCTTTTTTACCGCACGTTATTTCGATGCCAAAGACGGACATACGATGGTGATCGCTCAAGACGACAGCTTGTCCCACAATGATAACGGTACCCATATACCTGCGTTGTACGCATTTCTTCCCATATTTCCGGTTGTGCTAGTGATTGTTTTTAGTCCACTGGTGGTCAGTACAATAAAAATCGACGTAGTAACCGCAATGGTCATCGGCACCTTATTCGCCTTCTTTTGTGAATTAATGGTAAAACGAGACTTCAAGAGTGCGTGTAAGGGTATTCAGGTCTTTTTCAAAGGAATGGGCACCATGTTTACCAGCATTGTCTCACTCCTGGTTTGTGCCGATGTATTTGCACAAGGGTTACAGATTATCGGCGCAGTGGACTTCATCATACATACGGTGCAAACCATCGGCTTTGGCTTTAATAGCATGACTATCGTGATGGCGCTGTTAGTCTGCGTAACCGCCGCCTTAACAGGCTCTGGCGTTGCGGCATTCTTTTCGTTTTCAGGATTGGCTCCGGGGATCGCGACAAAATTCGGCGAAAATGCGGTAAACATGATTCTTCCCATGCAATTAATGGCTGGGATGGGAAGATCTATTTCGCCAGTTGCAGGGGTTATTATCGCCGTCAGTAAAGCAGGTGAGTGCTCACCCTTTATGATTGTGAGACGAACGTTTATCCCAGCGATCGGCGGAATGATCACAATGCTGGTCATCAACGCCATGCTGAGTTAGTCACACTCGGTAAATACTCGTAACAGAATACCGACGTCCTTGCCTGACTGACACACAAGTGACGTCGTGTTCCAAGTCGTTGAGACTCAGCTGACAGATCAATTCATCTGATTCAACAGGAGAGATAACCTATTGCCGTATATCAAGTTTTCCCCGCACTTCTCTTAAATCTATCGGCATTGTTAATCCTGATGGAATTATAATATCAAATTAACGATCTTTATCTCCTTGGGATGAAAGTTACTATCCATGCCGAAACCCTATTGATCTCCCTCCAACAATGAACCAGGAGAGAATGATGACCACACAAACAAAAACGGCTTTAGTTACTGGAGCATCCCGAGGCATTGGCCGAGCCATTGCAGAGCGTCTGGCAAAAGAGGGCTTCACGGTCATCGTCAATTATGCTGGTGATGTCGTTAGCGCTGAAGAAACGGTGCGGACAATCCTGGCGCAAGGCGGTCAAGCGGTTGCCATTCAGGCTGACGTTGCCAATGAAGCTGATGTCAGCCGCCTGTTTGCCGATGCGAAAGCAATCAATGGTCGGTTGGATGTCGTAGTACATTCTGCGGGCATTATGCCCATGGTGAAAATTACGCCAGCAGGCCTAACTGATTTCGATAAAGTGATCCGAACCAACCTGAGAGGAGCCTTTCTGGTATTGGCTAACGCAGCAGAATCTGTTGGTGAAGGAGGAAGAATCATCGCCTTATCCACCAGCGTTATCGCAAAATCGTTCCCGGCTTATGGTCCCTACATCGCGTCCAAAGCGGGCGTTGAAGGTTTAGTACATGTGTTAGCCAATGAACTACGTGGTCGAAATATCACGGTAAACGCTATTGCACCAGGGCCAACAGGAACCGAACTGTTTTTCAACGGTAAAAGCGAAGAACAAATCGCTACCATTGCCCGACTGGCACCATTGGAACGGATTGGTACACCGGATGAAATTGCTGGTGTCGTTGCAATGCTAGTGGGTGAGGATGGCAACTGGGTGAACGCACAGGTTATCCGTGTAAACGGTGGTTTTGCTTAAGAAACAACGCATTCATGCAATGCCCCACCGCACGCGTGTTGCAGGAAAGTACGTTATCATTTTGAACAACGCGCAGTGTTAGCCTTTCAAGGCAAACCCATGGATGGGTTGAGTAACAAACACAGTGATATTAGCCTAGATAATCGCTATTCAAATAACGCGTGGGCACTTATTTTTTCATATCGGGTACAGTACTTAAAGTTTTTAAGTGGAATACTACTCATACTATTGACCTGACGATGGATACCTCGTTGCTCCGCTAATAAACGATAAAGATGCACAGGCCGTCCTTTTGTTTGATAGAGGAGATCGGTTGCCAATATATGCGTATCTTCAAGATAGCTCAGATATTTACGGCAGGAAACACTTGATATACCAATGGCATCTGACATCATTTTTGTTGAAAACTCAACATCCTGATTTTTTTTAACCCATTCACAAATAATGCGCAATGTATGAGAGGTCAGCCCTTTAGGCAACCTTTTATGTTTACTGACATTCTTATTGCTAATGCCTTGAATCAGATAATCAATGTCGTTCTGTACGATAACTTCCTGATGCTTGAGCAAATTAACCTCTTCACGGTATGCCGTTAATTTGTACTCAAAACGAGAAAATTGGAAAGGTTTAACCAAATAGCCTACCGCACCATAACGTAACCCTTTTTTTATCGTATAAAGATCGTGAGTTGAAGAGACGATAATAACATCCGTTCGCTTACTAAGTTCGCGAATGACACGTAACAAAGCAAGATCGCTATTACGTTGCGTACAAATATCTAATAACACCAAATCAATATCTGAAGCGTGCCGTATTAGTAAGTTTCTCGCTTGTTGCAGCGTTGATACCGTCGCATAACAGTTAAAACCAGAAATCTGATTCAGATAAGTGCGATTTAACGCAGCAACTTTAGTATCAGGATCAACAATAAGTACATTAATCATCATTCAACAGCCTTGGGCAGTAGATAAAAACGGCATTACGCCCCGAAAAATAGATTTCATTTAATTAGCCTTATGACAGGCATGGGTCGTACACAGCGACACAAGCAGTCTGATAACTGCTTGTGTCTAAAAATAAATCAGCTATATACTTTTTGTTGCCATCATGGGTATTTCATCGTCAGCATGGTCATAATTTTGTTCCAATTTAGACACCACTGCCGTAGCCATACCGTTACCAATGACATTAGTGGCGGTCCGGCCCATATCAAGGAACTGATCAATACCAATAATCAGTAAGATCCCGGCCTCTGGCAGATTAAACATAGGTAATGTGGCAGCAACCACCACAACCGCTGCTCGTGCGACGCCAGCCATACCTTTACTCGTGATCATCAATGTTAAAAGAATCAATGTCTGTTGGGTCAGGCTCAGGTGAATATTGTACGCCTGTGCGATAAACAGAATGGCAAAAGCTTGATATATCATGGAACCGACAAGGTTAAAGGAATACCCCAACGGAAGAACAAAGCTGGTGATTTTTTTAGGCACACCAAATTCACTAAGCGCTGCCATCGTTTTGGGATAAGCCGCTTCGCTACTTGCCGTAGCGAACGCCAGCATACTGGGTTCACGGAGTAATTTGATCAGGCCCCAAGTCGCTTTCTTACCGAGGAACATCGCACCAGCGCCGAACATTAACCCCCATAACAACGCCAACCCAAGGTAGAACTCACCAATAACCTTGCCAAAATCGAAGAGCAGCCCCAACCCCTCAGTTGTAATAGAAGAAGCCAGCGAGGAAAAGACCGCCAAAGGTGCTAATCGCATAACATAATCTGTCACCCGAAACATCACTTTCGCCAGTTCTTCGATCATATTCTCCATCGTAACAGCATGTTTGTTCTGACTTTTCACAAAAGCTAAAGCCGAACCAAAAAACATGGAGAACACCAGAATCTGCAATATTTCATTATTAGCCATCGCTTCGACGATGCTGCGTGGAAATATATGAGTAATAAAGCTTTTCAGGGTAAATCCACCAGTACTCACACCGGTATCGACCTGTATTGGCGTGCTTGGAATGGCGAGATTCATTCCGACACCTGGCTCGAAAACATTTGCTAACATCATGCCGATAAAAAGAGAGACAACGGAAGAACAAATGAACCAAACCATGGCCTTCAGACCAATGCGGCCAACAGAAGAAGAATTCCCCATACTGGCAAGACCAGAAACCAAGGTAGCAAACACCAATGGCGCAATGATCATTTTTATCAGGCGGAGAAAAACATCTGTCACTAAATTAAAGTAAGATACGACCTCTTTGGCTTCCTGCTCAGTCAATAAAGAATGGCAAGCACCACCGACAATAATGCCGAGGATGATAGCTAAGGCTATAAAAAATAATAATTTATTCTTTTTCATGATAACCTCATGGTGATAAATAGATTCAGACAATAAACATTGTTATTGAAAATCAACCATCTGAAGCACAGCCTTAAGCAACCTACGGTCTACTCTGTTTTTTTGTCGTGGTATTGTCTGTATTTGATACAAAACTTATTATTAGCGCATCACTCTTTTTCCAACACTTCCCCTATCTCATTTCATAATGAAAATAAGACAGGCTAAATATTGACATCGTTCTGTTTATACCCGTCATACTTCAAGTTGCCTGTGCGTTGGCTGCGTTCACTCACCCGAATCACTTACTCAAGTAAGCTCATCGGGATTCCCTCACTTGCCGCCTTCATGCAACTCGAATTATTTTGGGTATATACCAATAACAAGTGAAATATCTCCCCCTAATCCAGTTATTTATTGGAATAATGGGAAACGTATATCTACAGGGTCATTCATAATCGTGTCCGAAACATTGGACACGATTATTGAAGGTGGAAGACAAATGGATAAAACGCTTAAATATCTTTATCAACTATTAGGCGTTTTCATCAGTAAAGCGCTTAGCTTTATAAGCCGGATGCATCAAATTCTGAATAGAGAAAATATCATCCAGTTCTGCTTCGGTGAGTAAACCGCGCTCCAACACAACTTCACGCACGCTCTTACCCGTTTCTGCACATATCTTCCCAACAATATCACCGTTGTGATGCCCAATAAACGGATTCAGGTAAGTGACGATACCGATAGAATTGAAAACATACCCTTCACAAACAGACTTATTCGCCGTAATACCCGTCACACATTTTTCAAGCAAATTATGGCAGGCATTGGAAAGAATCTGAATTGACTCGAACATCGCTTGCCCGATCACCGGCTCCATCACGTTCAATTGCAACTGACCGGCTTCCGCAGCCATTGTCACACACGTATCGTTACCAATGACTTTAAAACATACCTGGTTGACAACTTCAGGGACAACTGGGTTTACTTTTGCTGGCATGATTGACGAACCGGCCTGCAATTCAGGTAAATTGATTTCATTAAGCCCCGTGCGTGGGCCTGAAGAAAGTAAACGCAAGTCATTACAAATTTTGGATAATTTTACTGCTGTACGTTTCAGTGCGCTATGTACCATAACATAAGCGCCACAGTCCGATGTCGCTTCAATGAGATCTTCGGAAGGGACACACGGCAGGCCGCTCACTTCAGCCAAATACTGTACCGCTAATTTTTGGTATTCATCTGGCGTATTAAGACGAGTACCAATAGCCGTTGCACCAAGGTTCACTTCTAATAATAATTCAGCGGTACGTAACAGATTTCCTTTTTCTTCTTGTAACAACACATTAAAAGCATGAAATTCCTGGCCAAGAGTCATTGGCACAGCATCCTGTAGCTGGGTACGTCCCATTTTCAGGATATTTTCAAATTCTTTAGCTTTATGTTCAAAACCATCACTCAACAGATTGATCGCATCAATCAACTTAAGGATAGAGCGATAAACGGCAAGGCGGAATCCTGTTGGATAAGCGTCATTAGTTGATTGGCACTTGTTCAGATGATCGTTAGGATTCAGATATTGGTATTCGCCCTTATTATGCCCCATCAATTCCAGGCCAATATTCGCCAATACCTCATTAGTATTCATGTTGACGGATGTACCTGCGCCCCCCTGATAAACATCAACGGGGAATTGATCCATGCATTTCCCATTATTCAGAACTTCATCACATGCCTGAATAATAACATCAGCAATCTTTTTAGGAATGGTTTTTAATTCTCTGTTCGCCAATGCCGCTGCTTTTTTCACCATGACCATGGCGCGAACAAATTCGGGGATATCACTGATTTTTCTATCGCTGATATAAAAATTTTCGATGGCACGCAACGTATGAATACCATAATACGCGTCATTGGAGACTTCTCGGTTACCTAACAGATCTTCTTCTATACGAATGTTATTCGACATGCCTATTGCTCCTTTCTAATCTGCAATACAGAAAGGGCAATATTGACAGATACTGTCAAGAAAATATTTTACCTTCATATTTTGCCCTTATCCGTTAGTGTTCAAGCATCAATCAGGCACCAGGCCTTGAGAAATAACTTAAATGGATGGGCTCAGGAAAAATACGAAATATGTCACTAATGAAATTTTTCTTATGAAGGGATTTAGTAATTATTAATTAACATTTATACATCAATCTTGCTTCAGACATGATTTATCTTATTGATTTAAAATAATTATAATCATTATATCCTATGAAGAAGATGTAGAAAAAACGCATCAAAAACGAATGTGTCCTACCAACTACAGGTTCAAACCCTAGAGCAGGTCAAACACCGTCCCCCATACCATTCGAGTGGCACGGATATAAATAGATGGTAATGCATCCAATTCATTGAAATAGATGTACAACACAATCTTTCGAGATGGTTTATGACCAGCATTACTGTTCATCGTCCCCATTGTGATTCTGCTATGGTTTATCGCCATGGTAAAAATCCGGTAGGTCAGGAACGGGTAATGCATAGATTCATGCCCCTACATGGCGCTGGTGAAATAAGACTCGGGATTATAGGCGTAGCAAAACACTTCGCCGCAGCGTTGACGCACTTTTTTCTCTTTCTCGGTCTTCCATCTTTTTCAGCACGTTTAGCAATTCTAGCGGCTTAATGTCTGTAACAGGACGTTGACCAATAAACGGGAAGACATCTTTGTTGAACGCTTCAGGTAGACACCAAACACCACACGTTTTTCTTTACCGGCGATACGGTATTTCATGCGCCAGCTTTTGGTGCCGTTCGGGAACACCTCCAGATACATGCCCCCACCATCAGCCATCTTGTAGGGTTTATCTTTGGGCTTGGCAGTCTCTACCTGTCTGGCATTGAGCTTCATTTGGGGGCATCTCCTTTAGACCGAACACGATATGCCCCCACCGATGCCCCCAACTCAGCGTAGATTTCCGTGAACGTGAGTAGACGAGCAGAGACAACAAGGGCCGTGAAACCGCGTATTATAAGGGTTTGTACGGTGTTTGAGTAGACTTAGGGAGACGTTAAAATAGGTAGGATGGTGCGATAATAGGAGTCGAACCTACGACCTTCGCATTACGAACTCAATAAACTGATGTTTCCCTCTGTTTCCCCCTCTAAAATATTGATGTTTTATTTTTTAAAATCAAATAATTAATCAATAGTTAGGTTTCCACTCGTTCGCTGCCGTTTCCCCTGATATCATGCTAACTGTGTACCCGAGAGTGTACCCCGAAAAGGACCCATTATGGCAATCATCATCACTCAGGATCGGCAGTTAGCTTCCCTTTCAGTCACTGAAGAAGAAAAAGAAAATGTTGTCTCAGTTAAATCAAAAGCGGGCGGGGGCCTCTACATTCGTGTTCGCCATGGCAGCGAAAGTAAAAGCTGGATTTATCGTTACAGGATCGCACAAAAGCAAATCAAGCTGACATTGGGTAGCTACCCGGCTATGGGGCTGGCTCAGGCTCGCCAAGCCCATGCTGAAGCCGCTGAGTTAGTAAAAAAAGGCATTGACCCTCGTTACGCCAGAAAAAATGAGAAACAGCAAAACGAGCAAATGCCAATATTCGCTGACTTGTGGCAAAACTGGTTGGCATTCAGAACAGAGAGCAAACCCATCAGCACTCGTACCATTGCCGACTATGAAGGCACCTATCGCCGCCATCTCGAAAAGGCTTTGGGTAATATGCGCGTTAACGATCTTTCACGTTCAGTCATTTTCGAGCATCTCAGTCGCGTGAGAAAGGACAGTGCAGAAGGGGTTCGCAAAGGGTTAATCATCCTGAATCTGACCCTTGATCATGCCACGTTGCAAGGGCTCATTGAGCACAACCCCGCTCGTTTGCTCAAACCTGCCATGTTTGGTGCATCAATGGGTAAACCGCGTGAACGTTGGTTACCGCAAGATGAGCTTCACATGCTTTGGCAAGTGCTGAATGAAGCCTCTATTGGCGGAGGTTCTGTTGCTGCGGGTGGTCGCGGGATCGCATCCAGCGTGGTGATGTCATTATCCGTTGCGAATGCACTTCGCCTGATCATATTCACGGGTGTTCGTCGGTCAGAAGCAGCAGAAATGCGTTGGGATCAAATTAACGGCGACCGTTGGGCTATTCCTGCTACAAAAAATGGCAAAAGCCATATTGTCACACTACATCCCCACGCCCTATCCCTCATTCAAGAACAGCGCGTCATCACTGAAGGCGCGTATGTTTTCGGCTCCACCAGCAAGCCTGGATTTCCTATAACCGGTGATGCCCTCACACGTGCTCTGGAGCGTGTGAGATCTAAATATCTTGCGGAACTTGCGCCCTTCTCTCCTCATGACTTACGTCGCAGCGTGGCCACGGGCTGTGCGGAATATTTGGACGCACCAGAACGCCTGATTGAGCTTCTGCTGAACCACGTTCCTAAAGATCGATTAATTCGGACTTATCAAGTTGGGCAACAAGCGGACAAACTGAAAAAGCTATTTCTACGCTGGGGTGATTTTATTCAACAGGAAATCATTAACCCATCGGTATCGATGCCAGATAATGTCGTTAAAGTTCAGTTTGGCGGCAAGTAACAAATAATGACGCATGGCTCTTAGTCTCCAGAACAGCAAGAGCCATGCAAGTATTTAAGCAAAAACTAAACCTAAGCAACGCTTGAAGTTAACCACCCTTTGCGATGCAATGTATCTACCGCTAAAGATATCTGACGCGGTGTGAACTGCCGCTTTCTCTCATTCCAGGCATAGATAAAATCAGTAACATCTTCAGGGGACGTCAGCGATTCATATTGCATTGTCCAGTGAACCGTTGAAAGTAGTTCCAGACCAAAAGGCGACTCAAAACCCTCCACCAAATCCGAGACTTTCTGAAAACGGCGGTAAGTCTCTTCCTGCTGCTCAAGAAACGTTTTTGCCTCTTCTGCCACGCCGGGAACCAGCGAGAGCTGCTTATCAGGCATATCGCCGCCATCTGAATACCCAGAGATCATGTGCCCTTCAATCGCGTTAAGCACATGCCGAAGGTTTTCCGCATAAGGCCCATAATGCGCTTTCTGGTATTTAAGGCGTAACGGTTCTCCAGATTCTTGCATGAAATACATCAGTTTATGTAATTCGAGCAAAGAGATGAACGGATCTAACAATCCATTAAGATAACGCTGCATCAGTTCAACCAGCGCGGCTCGCCCTGCCGTCATCTTTGGCACTTCTGTTTTATGTACCATACGTTCCGATGACGGTGCACCGTTGGGATCGTAAATCGCAATTTGTACGGACTCAAGCGGTTGAACGGCAGACTCAATCAGGGGCTTAACATCTTGCCAGTCCAGACCGCCTAAGCCACTCCCCAATGGGGGGATGGCAATAGAACGAATATCATATTGTCGGATCACAGCAACCAGATCGTCCAACCCGGCAACGATATCTTCAAGGCGACTTTTTCCTTTCCAGTGGCGTTTGGTCGGAAAATTAATGATATAACGCGGGTTGGTTAACTGTCCGGTCTCAAAGACGAACATTTTGCCAGGCACCACTTGTTCTGCTTTGCAAGAGGCCGCATAAGCTTTGAAGTTATCCGGGTAGGCATTTTTAAATTGCAATGCAATGCCCCGGCCCATTACGCCGACGCAATTGACGGTATTGATGATGGCCTCAGTCTCGGCCTGGAGGATGTCGCCCTGTCTGTATTCAATCATTATGAAATCCTCATCAGTAGTACCATTCTCGTTTCACCTCAACAGGAGGACGATGCCCGCCAAGCGGGATAATGTTAGCAACCTGCTGATAAATCAAAGGTGAATGAACACCGATGCGCTCAATTAAATGCCAAGGGAAACAGCGCTCAATCAAAAACTCAGCCTGTTTCGCCTCTTTAGTTCCATTACCACCGCTCCACTGATTACTTTGTATCGCGTCCCAGTTCAGCTCTCCAAGCTGGGATTGTTGACAACGATCTTCGAAATAAAGTGAACCGGCATTGGATAACGTAAACGCCCAACGTTGGTGATGTTGCTCTGCCCATGCCATGGTTGCATAGAGATCAGCTTCAAGATGCAAAATAGGCTCCTGACCACCACGGTATGCCAACTCTGGATGATTGGACCTGTATATCAGGTATAGCATGACAGAGCGGGGACAAAAATAAAAAGGTACGCATTGTCCCACATACAGATTGGGATGGTTTGTGAGCGTCAACTCATGGAGCCGACGCTGTTTAATGCTACTCATGCCTATCATTGTACCGGCACCATGACGAACCGAGATTTGCTCGTCAGACAACAACCCTTCGGCAATGATCGAATGGAGTCGATCAATGTGAAGGATGTGGTAAATCTTGGGACGTTCAGGGATCGGCATACAAACCAGCTCCTTTTAGCAATCCAATGCTAATCTGTCGCAATAATAACAAATTTTGGGGGAGGAAATAGGCATGAATACCACGCTTACCAGGAAGGAAGTGACTACCGTTCGGCCAACATCCCCGGATAATGTTTGGCAATAATGTCATTCATCTGATCGATCAAATCAGGGCGTTTAAAAGTGAGATGCCCAGTACCTTTCTGAAAGTAACGAACGCTGAAGAACTCATCCTCGTATTCCTGCTGATGTGGATTATCGCGGATATGGTCCATCAGACGAATGGTGACATCGCCCCGGTTATCGGGGATCGGTTTACCATCCAGCAGATAGAACATACGCTCTAGATCGGCCAGTTGATCGCGTCTCCAGCCCCAGTTCAGACCAAAGCCCCAACGGTTGTATGTCACCAGATTGCTGATAATAATTTTCTTGCCAAAGTAACAAGGATGATTGGTTTTGTAATCCCACGACAGACCTTTGAATACATTGATCACCCCGCGCTCGAAGACCTCTTGTTTACTCTGATGAAGTAGCTCAAAGGTGCTGAGGATATTGGCTTCGCTGATGATTGGTAGCTCCCCCTCATCGAGATTTTTATGCCACTGGCTACGTGCTTCGGCATCCATCAGCGACAGCATGCCGGATTTCAGCATCAGGTCGCGCCAAATATTGCGATCCAACGTGCGGGTGATGGCGGGCATCGCCTTGTCAGGCATTTCCGTTAACCAGCAGTCGTAGCGATGCCCTTGCTTCAGCCCCCAGTCCTCAGCGGTGCCGCCGCCAATAGTCGCCGTTAACGTTGAGATCGCCCCTAGCTGGTTGAGGATCTGTTCTATCTGTTGCAGCGCGGTATCACGTCCAGTGACGATACGTTCGATATTGGTCGAGCAAATCAGCTCGGTGTGTTCGGTCAAAACCTCGGGTTCAGTTTGCATAGTTTGTGGTCCATACATAAAAGCAAATGCGCCAGCCGGTAAGGGCTGGCGCATTATGCATCGGGGAGAGAGATAAATAGGTTTGGTGTGGTGTTACTGGAAAACAGCTCGGGATCTTTATGCCTTAAGTAAGCCCGTTGCACGTCTGGCGCGAAGGATATCGACAGTCGTGAGAAACGGTGATTGCTCCTGCCAGTTAAAGCCGTTGCGATCGATGCGTACCAGTTCGTAACGCTCTACCAGAAAATTCACCGCATTGACCAACGTGATGCCAGCATCGATATGCTCCTGAATCACATTTTCCTCGCAGAACGGTGTGTCATTCAGCGTGAGTCCATAGTGCTTTTCCAGTAGATAGGTCAGAAGTTGCTGCCAGACGGCTATGGGGTGCGGGCAGGATTGATCCTCCCGTAACGGGATTGCAGGTGTTGTTTGCATGAGAATATTCTCTTCAGATTAAGTCGATAAAATCAGGGAAACATTCAGAATGGGGAGAGAAGCAGCGGATTATTGTGTTGCCGCTGAAGAGGGATAAATAGCAATATACACGTAGCCAAAACTGCCCAGCGTATCGGCTTCACAGGTCCACTTGTTGCAATGCAGCGTGATGCAACCCTGCTGGCGGGGATTCAGTTCACCCGTGCGTAGCTTCTGCTCCAACAGCTTAATCAGCTCAGGGAAGCAACATTCCAGACTTTGGGCTTCTGTTTTGCTAAACGTACCGACAATGCTGGCCCGATCTGACAGATAATGAAGATAGTGACCTTCCTGAACCAGCCTGGCTCCGAACTGTGGAGTAACGGCACGTTTTAGTCCCCATTCCGGGGTATCCGATGATGGCATGATGGTTTCCTTATAAAAATGCGGTAATAAATGCGGTCATCACAACCAGCCACGTTCAGCAAACGACACCACGTCAGCGCCGCCGATAACCAGATGATCGAGGACTCTGACGTCGAGTTGTGACAGTGATTCCTTCAGCTTGTCGGTGATATGGCGGTCAGCCTGACTGGGCTCGGCACAGCAGGAAGGATGATTGTGTGCCAGTATCACGGCGGCGGCGTTATGACGCAGTGAGGCTTTGAGGATTTCACGCGGATGCACTTCAGTGCTATTGATGCCGCCCAGCGCGATAACTTCCTTTTCTATCAGGCGATGTTGGTTGTCCAGATACAGCACCATAAACACCTCACGCTCCAAGTTGCTGAGTTCCAACATTAACCAGCTTTTGGTGTCCTCAGAGGTTTTGAACTGTCGCGCATTTTTACGCACGCGCTTTTCCAGCAGGCACAGCGCCATCTGGATGATGCGTTGTTCTCGGGTCTGCATGGGTGGGGAAGATAAAAGGGATGACATGATATTGATTCCTTAATAAATAAAACGCCCCCGCTGCATAAGCAACAGGGGCAGGAATGGACTAACGTTGAGTAGTTAACGCTATGACTAACGTCGGGAAAACCAGCGCAGTACTTTGGCAAACACCGTTACACCGATAAACAGCCCTATCGGGATACCCAGAAACGGTGTCAGCGCCACGCTGGCGACGCCTGCGGTTCCGCTGCCAGTTAGCAACCCTGCAACGGTGGCGATAACCAGCCCAATAAGACTGTCCGAAATGCCGGTTTTACTTAAGACAATGACAACCACGACAATAACGATGATGGCAATAATGGGCATGGCGTTATCTCTCCCGATTATTCCCGGTGTGTCGTGGCACACGACGAGATATCAGCCAGCACCTTCTGCACGTTCTTTTGCCTGGGCTCCCAGGCACCCACATGCCGGTCATTGAGATAAACGTCGAACTGCGTTGCGCGGCCAATTGCTTCAATAAACGCGAACCAGGCATTATCCGCATTGCGCCACCCCAGCGAGGACGGAATACCGTACTGCTGGTCATCGATAACGACGACGATATACGCCTCAGTGGAAAAATGGGAATCAACACCTTGACCATTCACGGGCGACAGCGCCACGCTGTGTTGTAGCGTGTTGTCCTCGTCAGGGTTGCCGGTACAGTTAACGGTAAAGACACTGCCTGCAGTATTGGCTATCCGATATTCGGTGACACCCTGACCAGAATCGGCGCTCCACAGGTTCGGTACAGCCTGTGCAGATAACGGCAACAACAGTGCGCCTGCAAGCAGAAGTGAAGGAATGTGTTTCATGCGGGTTCCTCTGTATGGATGGACACGTCTCAGGGTTAGTAGCCGTAACGGCGGTGGTGCTCTTTGTTGAAGCCATCTGCCAGCCATTTACCCAGTTTCTGCTCCTGTTCACGTTTCTGTGCCTTAATTTCCGCCATCTTTTTCTGGTCGATACACTTTTCTGGAATGCTCAGCAATAACGTCGGCTGCTCGGGCTTACCGTCGGCAAAATTAGCGTTGAAGTAAGTCTTTTTGTCGGTAATTTCATAGGTACAGTTGCTGGTTTTGTTACCACGATAGGTGACCTCCAGGTCACCGGGTGATTGTGACCGCGTATTTACTTTCACCAGGGAAAGGGTTTTGGCCTTTTTATTCGCCAGAAACAGAGGACCGGAGCCATCTCTGACAAAAAACTGCTCAGTCCAGGGGTAGTTAAAAATCGCTCTGCCTTTGTATATTCGGCGGCCTAGCTCGTCGTCACTTATCCCATCCGTGTTGGTCCAGCCAAGTGCTTTTAAGGAGAACCAGTTAACCTGAGTGGGGAACTCGGTTGCTGAGTGCGCGGAGAAAGTGGTCAACAGCCCGATTATCAGCCATCCCCGTTTGCCCGGAAGGTATGTAAACATCATCGTATCCTTTATGTTGAAGTCATTATGAAAATCGTCCAGGCTGAACGGTGTCTGCCCGTGACGTCTCGTGTGGTCCTTCACTGAACTGTCCGGTAATGGCCTCTGTGTGCCGCTACCGGTACTGTCCTTCTTTATCTGTCTTTCTTTATCTGTCTTTCTTTATCTGTCTTTCTGGTTTTCTCTGGTGTTGGCATCGCGTCCCTGACTTATGTGGTCGGAGACGTACCGAAAGTGGTCAGTACGTTGTGAATAAAGCGAAAATGCGGCAATGCCGTGATGAAGCTGGATTGCGTGGTCAGGTGGCAGATATCATCGCGGCGCTGGAATGACTCGGTGGACACCGTCACGCCGTGAATCTCATGCAGCGGCAGGACCAGAAGATGCCCCAGCGATTCGGCCACCAGATACCATTCGCCGTACAGGCAGATAAGCCGGTAAGGCGATAACCCGTCATAGCGCTGACCATCGGCCAGAACCGTGACACGTAGCTGTTCACCAATTGCCCGGGTCAGACGGTAAAAATGCCCCGGCAGTGTCGGTGTACCACGCAAGGGTGGATGCCAGACCAGACAGGGCGCGTCCTCGCCGCTGTCCAACAGGGTATTAACCAGTCGGTTATCCAGACCGGGAAACACACTGCCCATCCCGGTCTGCCGGACAAACATCAACACATCCTGCTCATGCCGTGCCGGGTTGTGGTGCTCCGGCAAACGGCAAAGGCCGTTACGGTATTCCAGGTCGAGATACATCAGCCGTTCACGAAAGTCCCGTCGCAAGGTACGGGTAGAGACGCCGAACTCTGCCGCCAGTTTTCTGACGCTCAGCGTTTCGCCCGCCAGTAATCGGCTGATTATCAATGACAGCCTGACGGCCAGCCGGTCATATCGGCGGTCAGCCTGTGTCATGGTGCAGCCTCCTGAGGCAGTTAACGGAATGAAAGTCCTGTGATTACTTTAAAGAGGGGCGTGGTCAGGGTATGGACACTGTGAAAAATATTTTTATTTTCAGTAAGAAAGCCGGTGGGATGCGGCCTGAGGGGCGATTGAGGTAAACAGGCTATGGGGGCAAATGCTAACGGTTGGACATACCCTGTCCAGGTGGTTACAGAGTGATAACACATGGCCCATCACTCACTGGCATGTCGCCAGCATGGTTTCTGCCATCACCCACAGAGCACGATTGAGTTTGATATCGCCATCAATCCCCTTGACGGCTCGTGTCCGGGCCTGCTTTCCCTGCACGGAGCGACCGGTCAACCCGCCTTTTATCAGGTTCTCCTGTACCCGTTGATAGGTGGTCCACAGGTCGTTGGATTCATCCTGCCAGCGGCGTGGAGCCAGTATCTGCGCTGCTGTGACCGGCTGGTGGTCTTCGCCAAAGCGGTAGGTCAGTGCCGCCTTCGCCAGCGCTACCTGAGCCGGTGGCGGCAACAACAGTGACTGCATGGCATCCCGCTTCTCATCGATACGTTTAAAGGTGTCCAGCACGTCATAAGCCCCTTCAATCACTCGCCCAACCACATCGCCTTTGTGTGGCACACGAACCTCACCCAACGATTCACCACAAATCAGCCCGTTCTGACACACACTGCGAAACAGCCCGGGCAGCATCTGATACGAGCTTGAGCCGTCATGGCTGTTCAGTAGAATAATTTCCGGCACCTGTCGGCCGGTGATTTGTCCCTCCCGGCGCAGACGTAGCATATGTTTGGTGTGCTCGCGTTTACCGATATCCCTGACGCGGGTCTGGCAGGCAAAGAAGGGCTGGAACCCTTCACGCTGAAGACTATCCAGCAGGGTAATGGTCGGGATACAGGTGTAGCGTTCACTGCGCGACGCATGCTTGTCCTCACTAAACACACTGGGGACCACGCGGAACAGTTCATCGCGTGTTAACGGTCGGTCACGGCGGATAACATTGGCAGCACCAAAGCGGGAAGCTAAACGAACCATAGGAATGTCCTCAGAAAAAGAATAAACAAAAGCCCTGGCGCAAAAGCGACAGGACCAAGGGAACAACGGATAAAGAGCTAAGTATTCAGAAGAAGAAATTCCAGATGGCACGTGCGACCGATACCACGGTGTCACGTACAGCCTGAATAATTGTCCGAACTGGGCTCGGTATCAGCGGCATGGAACTTACTGTATCCAGTACCGAACCGACCATTTCACCAAAATCGTCACAGGCTTTTTTATTAACGGCATCGGTACGAAGCTGAGCACTGAGCTGTACCACCACCGGGCTGCTCGCCTCGCGCGGCAGGCAACGAATCATCCGCTCAGCCATCACCCGCAGCCCCCAATGCAAACGAGCTGATACGGCACACACTGGATGCACTGGCTGAAACAGCTCATCTAACAGGCAGATTTTGCGGCTGATATTCTGCTTCTGCTCCGTGGACAGTGTATTGCCGCCGCATGTGGGCTCAGCTTTATCTGACTGGCTAATAACAAATAGCACCTTATGCCGATAATCCTCACCTATCACCTGACGGTAAAAATGTTCATCCACGGCCAAAGCCCGGTCATCAGCCTTAATTAGCCATAGCACCAGGTCGAGACGGGGAATCTCCTGACGGTACAGCGTGGCATATTCCGCATCACGGCTTCCGCTTTCCCCAACACCAGGCAGATCCACAATTGTCATAAAGCGATCACCAACTTGCAGGCGAAAGCGCAAAGGTTCACGGGTGCAGGCCGCGACATCGCTGACTGGCGATACTTCGCCGACAAACAAAGCGTTGCAAAGGCTACTCTTTCCCGCCCCGGTTTTACCCATAATACCGATCACAGGTTCGTAGTCGGTTAACTGGTTTATTTGCTGCAGAATCCGCTCTGATGCCCACTGTGGCAGGCCAGAAAGCGATTGCCGAAACGACTTCAAACCTTCAGAATTGTTCATTGCTACTCCTCTGAAAAATAATACAAAAACGGCAGAATCGTGAGATTCTGCCGTTGATCAGGTATGTTCAGAAGAATGATATATATCTGAAAATAATTTGAATTAAGGTAAGCGTTAAGTCACTGCGCCTTTGATCCCGCTCCCTGAGTAGTTAGGTTATCTTGGCCCCCTCCTCCGCAAACCAGATCAGTGGATAAGAGCAAATTGCCCGAGGGGCATTGGGCATTGGGCATTGGGCATTGGGCAGCAAGGTTTTATAGTTGGCTAGCATCAATCTAACGATATAGAAACATCAGCCAATATGATGACTGTCTATGTTTGAGACATCATTTCTTGCTGTTACATAAGTATTATTGCATGATTATCATCAATTTGATTACAACCATGGCACTTTATGGATTACCGTATTCAATTTTCATTTTCCCATATAGTGATGATTCATGCCTAGTTTCCCTTCTAAGCGGCTTGAGGACTTGAGTCTGGTCCAGCGCGAGCGGCTGGCCTACATCGATTTTCGGCTCTACTTCTTCGGTGAGATCGGTCGCCCAGATCTGATTGAACGCTTCGGTGTAGCTCCGGCAGGGGCGACACGCGATTTGGCTTTGTACCGGGAAATCGCGCCGCATAACATCACCTTCGATGGTAGCAACAAGATCTATCGCATCGGGCATGAGTTCTCCCCGTTGTTCAAGCACGCATCGCAGCGCATTCTGTCGGCGCTGGCTCTAGGCTTTGGCGATGGCGTGAACGGCTCAATGCAGGCGCTGCTACCATGTGAATCCCCCGCAGCCCTGTGCATCCCCAAGATGGATGTGTTAGCAGCGATTTGCCGAGCCATCCACGCCAAGCGACCTGTCGCCATCCGCTACCACTCGATGAGCGGCGGCGAGTCCGAGCGGGTAATTGTGCCCTTTGCCTTGGTTGATACCGGCCTACGCTGGCACGTCCGGTCCTTTGATCGCAAGAGTAGAGAGTTTCGGGATTTCGTCGTTACCCGCATCGAAGCACCAACATTGCTCGACGAAGAGCCACAGGACAACGAACGACAGGATAACGACATCCAGTGGACGCGCATCGTCGAGCTGGATTTCGTGCCGCACCCAAGCGTTGAGCGGCCCGATATTATCAAGATGGACTACGGGATGACAGACGGTTCGATCAGAATGCGCGTTCGCGCTGCGGTGGTGGGCTATATGTTGCAGCGCTGGCGGGTAGACTGCTCACCCGATCATTGCCTTCGCGGACCGGAGTACCGGTTATGGCTCAAAGATCATCTCGCAATTTACGGCGTAAAAAATGCCTTACTGGCACCAGGCTATAGCGCCACTAAGAAGGCTGACTATTAATGGAACTGATCGACAATATCAACCGTCTGCTCGGAGACGACCTAAAGCAGACGCTCAAACCTGGTGCTAGCCTGAAGATCGCCGCCTCCTGCTTTTCGATGTACGCGTTCGAAGCGCTCAAAGCAGAGCTGGAAAAAATCGACGAGCTGCAATTCATCTTTACCTCGCCGACGTTTACCGCTAACGAGGTTACCGACAAGATTCGCAAGGAACGCAGAGAATTCCACATACCGAAGGCTGACCGCGAACGGAGCTTGTACGGGAGTGAGTTCGAAATTCATCTGCGTAACAAACTGACCCAGCGCGCAATTGCAAAAGAGTGCGCGGACTGGATGCGGCGCAAGGCAACATTCAAGTCCAATCGCAGCAAGGCACCGATGCAGCAGTTTACTTGCATTCAGGCTGCTGCCGCAGATACTGCCTACATGCCACTGCACGGCTTTACCGCCGTCGATCTCGGCTACCAGCAGGGCAACGCTGTCTCCAACTTTGTCAACAAGATGGACGAGCCGACGTTTACGGCGACCTACCTCAGTCTGTTTAACCAGATCTGGCAAGACCCCGAGAAGCTGGAGGATGTAACGGCGCAGATCTGCGACCACATTGCGTCCGTCTACCAGGAAAACTCGCCCGAGAGCATCTACTTCCTGATGCTCTACAATATCTTCAATGAGTTTCTGGACGACATCAACGAGGATGTCCTGCCGAACGACCGCACGGGCTATCAAGATACGCTCATCTGGAACAAACTCTTCAATTACCAGAAAGATGCTGCCACCGGGATCATCAACAAACTTGAGAACTACAGCGGCTGCATCTTGGCCGACAGCGTAGGCTTGGGCAAGACTTTCACCGCGCTGGCCGTGATTAAGTATTACGAACTGCGCAACAAGTCAGTTCTGGTGTTATGCCCCAAGAAGCTGGCGGACAACTGGCTGAACTACAGCCGTAACCTCAAGACCAACATATTTGCTCGCGACCGGTTCAACTACGACGTGCTTTGTCATACCGACCTCAGCCGTACGAGCGGTGAGTCGTTCGGCACACCGCTGAATCGCATCAACTGGGGCAACTACGACCTCGTCGTCATCGACGAGTCGCACAACTTCCGCAACAATGACGCCTATAAGGACAAGGAGACCCGCTACCAGAAGCTGATGAACAAGGTCATCAAGGAGGGCGTGAAAACCAAGGTGCTGATGCTTTCGGCTACCCCGGTGAACAACCGCTTCAATGACCTGCGCAACCAACTGGCACTGGCCTACGAAGGTGATTCCGAAAACCTCAACAAGAAGCTGCGTACCGGCAAGACGGTAGAGGACATTTTCCGTGGTGCGCAGGCCAGCTTCAATGCATGGGCAAAGCTTCCACCGGAAGAGCGCACAGCGCGAGCCATCCTGGACTCGTTGGACTTCGACTTCTTCGAATTGCTCGACAGCGTCACCATCGCACGCTCGCGCAAGCATATCCAGACTTTCTACGACACCAAGGAAATAGGCCAATTCCCCGAGCGCCGCAAACCCTTGTCGTTCCACTGTCCGCTCACGCAGCGAACAGATGTGATGAGCTTCAACGAGATCTTCGAGCAACTGTCTTTGCTCAAGCTCGCCGTTTATGCCCCGATCAGCTACATCCTGCCCAGTCGACTCAAGAAGTACGAGGAGATGTATGACACTCAGATCGCAGGGAAAGGCAAGCTTAAGCAAGTCGACCGCGAAAAGAGCCTGCAGGCATTGATGACGACCAACCTGCTCAAGCGCCTGGAAAGCTCAATTGAGTCCTTCCGCTTGACGCTCCAGTCCCTGCGCGCGAACCACACGAATACGTTAGCCAAGATCAGCACTTTCAATCAGACTGGCGACCTCGGTGGCATTGACAGCAGAATCAATGACCTGACCGACCAGTTAGAAAACCTCGAAGCGGACGATGACTTGCATAACATTGGCGACAGCGAGATTGGCGGCAAGGTCAAAATCAGCCTCGCCGATATGGACTTGCCTTCTTGGGAGCACGAGCTGAAGGTCGATCTGGAAATCATTGATGCCTTGCTGACGTCGATGAACAAGATCACGGCTGCCGATGATGCCAAACTGCAGCATCTCAAGACACTGGTTCTGAAGAAGATCGCAGCACCGCTGAATCCTGGCAACAAGAAGGTGCTGATCTTCACCGCCTTCGCCGACACCGCTGACTATCTGTATGCCAATTTGGCTCCGGAATTGCTTGCCACACAGACCTTGCACAGTGCGAAAGTCACCGGCAAAGGGGCGCCGAAGAGCACGCTCAAGAATAACTATGACTTCCAGGAACTGCTCACCCTCTTCTCGCCACACTCGAAGGAGAAAGCGATCGTGCTGCCAAATGAGGCGGCAGAGATAGATTTGTTGATCGGCACCGATTGTATCTCTGAAGGCCAGAACCTGCAGGACTGCGACTACCTCATCAACTACGACATCCACTGGAATCCCGTGCGCATCATCCAGCGCTTCGGCCGTGTGGATCGCATCGGCTCACCCAACAGCAGCATCCAACTGGTTAACTACTGGCCAGACATCTCGCTCGACGAATACATCAACCTGAAGGAACGGGTTGAGAGCCGAATGATGATTGCCGATGTCACAGCCACCGGTGACGACAATGTGCTGAGCGCCCAAGCCAACGATGTGTCTTATCGCAAAGAGCAATTGCGACGTCTGCAAGAGGAAGTGATTGAGCTGGAAGACCTGAAAACCGGAGTGTCAATTACTGATCTAGGGCTCAATGACTTCCGAATGGACTTGCTCAACTATGTGAAGGTCAATGGCGAATTGAGCAACGTGCCAAGCGGGATGCACGCCGTAGTGCCTGCCAAGCCGGAGATGGGCCTACGCCCGGGTGTGATCTTCACGCTACGCAACCGGAATCCAAGTGTCAACGTCAGTCAGCACAATCGCCTGCACCCTTATTACCTCGTCTACATTAATCGCGAGGGGGAAGTCATTCACGATCACACCGAAGTCAAACGTTTGCTGGATCTGGTTCGCACCTGCTCCAAGGGACAAACCCAGCCTATTACAGATGCCTGTCTCCTGTTCAATAAGGAAACGGCCGATGGCCGCAAGATGCAGATGTATTCGGACCTGCTTGGTAAGGCCATCCGCTCAATGATCGAGGTGAAGGAAGAGAAGGATTTGGACAGCCTCTTCTGCAGCGGAAAGACCACCGCGTTGGTCAATACTATCGTCGGACTGGACGACTTCGAACTGATTACCTTCCTCGTGATTCAGGAGGCCGGATGAGTCAGTCTGCGCGATTTGAGTCGAATACCGCGTTCATCAACTATCCGAAGCAGGCTGTCTTTGCTCGTACCCTGCCAAAGAATAAGATCTACGAACACAGCGGCGCCAATACAAGGCTGAAGGACTTGTTCGTCGAGCAGGTGGAGCAGATCGTCTGGCAATACAAGTTGGCTCCAGAAACGATCAACCTGCCCGCCAGGCCGGGAGTACCAGAGCTTCAGATTTTCTCAATCCAGCTCAAGACATCGGAGCTGAATCTGGACGTTTTGCGTTGCATCGATGGCGCGGTGCAGTTTCCCATCATCTTCGAGCTGAGCTTTAATGGCCGAACAAAGGTGATCGCTGCATACAAAAGACCGAATGAGTCAGACGCCAGCCGTTGGGTCATGAGTGACTACTTTACGACAGCCTGGTTGCCGAGTGACTGTGAGCGCGCCGCCATGCCTTTAGCTCTCGACCTGGGCGGCTTGTATGAGCAGACGCTTCACCGCCTAATCCCCATGCCTGCGCGCCCACGAGAAAGTCTCGCGGACTTGGTCGCACGTGTCGAACTTGTTGCAGCCAAGCAGCGTGAGGTTGAGAAAGCTGCCAGTAGACTTGCCAAAGAAAAGCAATTCAACCGCAAAGTAGAGATCAACGCGCATTTGCGGCAGCTTAAAAAAGAACTTGAAGAATTGACCGGGAGTGAGAGTGCATGACACAGAGCTTGAATGATGAGTCAAGGATACACATCGAGCAGATCGCTGGTGAAGCGTTGGCGCAACTCGAAAGCATCGCTGAAACCGCTAGGGGCAAACTGCACGATGGGCGGACATTGGGCTCAGAAGCGTTGGCAAGTATCAATACGATGACGTCTAGCTCGGCTATTCAGAATCTAGGTCAGATTAGCCAAGTGAATAGAGAGAGCTATCAGACCTTGGCATCTGAGCCAGCTATTGCTCGTGTCGTTGCTGAGGACGACACAGGAAATCGACAGACGTTCTATATCTGTCGGGCAATTCCTTTAACAGGATTTATCAATCACACTAGTTATCGAACAGAAAAAGGACGACTTGCATCCCTACCTGTTGGAGCAGAGCTGGAGCTCAAAGATGGCAGTTATTTAACCGTCATTGAGCGAGCACATCTCCGCCCCAATGCGCTTGCCGATGGGTGGGACTCTCGTGACACCGTCGTTGAAGCCGAGCATTTTGGGCCGTTCACCATCGAGTCGCTGCGTGCGCTGCTGACCGAGGTCGCGGGAGAAGAAGTCACCGAAGACATTCTTGCCCAATTGCTGGCCGAGGAGTCAGTCAAGGCCAACATCATCGACGGCGTTCGCCGCAGCGTCATCACCAAGATGGGACTGCGTGATCAGCCTATCCTCGATCAATATCAAGATGAGATTTTCCGTCGCCCTATCGACAATCGTCTTTTGATCCTGGGCCCGCCAGGTACAGGCAAGACGACCACCCTGATCCGCCGTCTCGGCCAAAAACTCGACACCGCCTACCTGGATGAAGGTGAACAACGTCTGGTTGAAACAATCGCTTCAACCCAAGGCATTGCGCACGCCAACAGCTGGCTGATGTTTACGCCCACGGAATTGCTCAAGCAGTACCTCAAGGAGGCTTTTGCGCGTGAAGGTGTTCCCGCCTCGGATCAGCGCATCAGAACGTGGCAAGACTATCGACGCGAGCTGGCCCGAAACGCATTCGGCGTCCTCAGAACGGCTTCAGGTGGAGGTACCTTCGTCCTGAAAGACGGACTGACCAACCTGACCAATGCCGCACTAGAGCTCCCCATTCAATGGTTTGAAGATTTCGATGCATGGCAGCGCAAGGCCTACGTGCAGGAGCTGCGTGAAGCCGCAGCACAGCTCCACGATGCCAAAGCTCCCGAAGCCCTAAGTCTTGGTGCACGACTGCAAGACATCTTGTCGCAGGCGGCCGATGGTGCAATGGTGGCGATGTTTGGCTCGCTGGCGGTAGAGATTGTCAAGGTGCAGACACTCGTCAGTAGCCTGAAGGAAGGCTCGGACGCCAAGATCAAAGGTGCACTCAACCTGCAGCTCAACCGCAACCGAGCTTTTCTGGATGAGTTGGCCAGCGTGATCGACAGCCTGCAACAAGCGCAAGCGACTGAAACGGACGACCAGGATGACCCAGATGCCGATGAAGACGAAGACTCCACGGTATCATCTCGCACACGCTATGTCGCCGCACTCAATGCCTACATGCAAGCGGTACGCGCCCAAGCTCGGGCGGCAGCATCCAAACGCACAGTCAGCAAAGCCTCTCGCAACGGCAAGATCATCGAGTGGTTGGGGGATCGTGGCTTGACAGAAGCGGATCGCGTTGAGGTGGGAGCCAGCCTTCTGGTGCAGGCTGGTGCACGCCGCTTCGTTAATCCGGTGAAGCGCTACCTCGACGGCATCCCGAAGCGCTACCGTGCATTCAGGCGCGAACGCCAACCGGCAAACATCTGGTATCGTCACGAAGACTTTGAGGCGCGCGACATCCATCCCTTGGAGTTGGACATCGTACTGCTCGCGATCTTGCGCGCCGCAGGCGACTTGCTCAGTCGGCCCAACGTTCAGCGCGACATTAATAGCCCCGCCTGGTCATCGCTCCAGCCCATACTGGGGCATTACTGCAACCAGATCCTGGTGGATGAAGCCACAGACTTCTCACCTATCCAGCTCGCGAGCATGGCGGCGCTGGCGCATCCACGACTGCGCTCATTCTTTGCCTGTGGTGACTTTAATCAGCGCTTGACCACCTGGGGTGCACGCACTGTCGACGACTTGAAGTGGGTCTTTGAAGATTTCGACATCAAGGAGATCACGGTCTCCTACCGACAGAGCAAGCAACTGAACGATCTGGCACGCGACATGATCCACGCCGTCGGTGGTACCGAGCAAAACACCAGCTTGCCTGCGCATATGGACAGCATGGGCGTTGCGCCAGCCTTGTTGGAGCACGCGACCAACGCAGAAACCATTGTCGGTTGGCTGGCAGATCGCATTCGCGAGATTGAGCGCTTTGTCGGTCAGTTCCCATCCACCGCCATTTTTGTGAACACCGAGGACGATGTCGCTCCGGTGGCCGACGCATTGAACGCCACTCTGGCCGATCACAACATCCAGGTCATCGCCTGCCGAGAGGGCCAGGCAGTGGGGCAGGAAAGCAACGTGCGCGTGTTCGACATCCAGCACATCAAAGGCCTTGAGTTCGAGGCGGTATTCTTTGTCAGCATTGACCAGCTCGCCAGGCTGCACCCGGCGCTGTTCGACAAATACCTGTACGTCGGCACCACCCGCGCGGCCACCTACTTGGGCGTGACCTGCCAGGGCAGCTTGCCATCCGCCATCGAAAGTCTGCGCCCGCACTTTTGCCAGGACTGGCAACAAGGCGACTGAACATACCAATACGAATTTGAATTGTGAGCCGCCATGCTTTTTCCATAAAAAGCATGACGACAAGAGGAAAAGAACATGGAAAAGCTAAAAATGCATTCACCCAATCTCACGCAGGACAACATCGCCCGCATTCGCGATCTGTTTCCTGGCTGCATCACCGAAGCCAAGGGCGAGGACGGCAGCGTGAAGTTGGCAGTGGATTTCGACCAGTTGCGGCAAGAGTTGGCCGAGTCAATTGTGGAAGGTCCACAGGAACGCTACCACCTGAACTGGCCGGGCAAGCGTGAAGCCTTGCTTACGGCCAACGCGCCGATTGCCAAGACCTTGCGGCCTTGCCGCGAAGAAAGCGTGGACTTCGATACGACGAAGAACCTTTTTATCGAAGGCGATAATCTTGATGCTCTGAAGCTTTTGCAGGAAACCTATCTTGGCAAGGTCAAGATGATCTTCATCGACCCGCCGTACAACACGGGGAATGATTTTATCTACGAGGATAACTTTTCTTCAAATGCAGGCGAGTATTTGCTTCGTTCCAATCAAGTTGACGCAGAAGGCAATCGTCTAGTTGCAAACCCTGCAACCAATGGACGATACCATTCCGACTGGTTAAGCATGATGTATCCAAGACTGAGGGTCATGGCGAATCTTCTTGCGGATGATGGATTGCTTGCGGTGTCTATCAATGACAAGGAGGTCTTCCAGATTGGTAAATTGCTGGACGAAATCTTTGGCTATTCGAATAGACTTGCTTGCGCACCGTGGCTTTCTGAAGCAAGTGGTGGAAAAGAAAAAACCGGATTGCGGACTGGTCACGAATACTTGCTTATCTATTTCAGAACAACATCTGAAAGTGTTTCCCAGGACGAGAGATCTACTGGAGCACTCAATCTGAGTGACAAAAACGGCCCGTACAGAAAGGGCCGAGAATTAATGAAATGGGGCGGAACATCTCTGCGTTCAGATAGACCAAATCAGTTCTATGGACTTCGGTGCCCAACTGGTGAATACGTTGATCCGTATAGAAATGATGGGAAAGAGGGACACTGGCGTTGGGGGAAAGATAATCCCAACATCTTGCTTGCACAGACAGACCCCGATTTTTTCCATTGGGAAAAGCGTCCATTCGACAACGGAATATTGGTTAACGGGGCAGACGAGAGATGGGTTCCGTATGAAAAAATCCGGGACGTAAAGAAATCCGTTGGCTGGAGTACTTGGCTAGACAAATTTGGTTCCAATGCAGACGGAACAAGGGAATTGAAAGAACTATTCGGCTCTAAGGTATTTGATACGCCAAAACCAACTCAACTCATCAAATGGTTTCTTTCCTTGCATGGGGATGATGAAGGGATCGTTTTAGACTTCTTCTCCGGCTCATCCGCAACAGCAGATGCGGTTATGCAGTTAAACGCAGAAGATCAAGGACGTCGCCGGTTCATAATGGTACAGTTGCCCGAGTCGTGTAATGAAGATTCTGAAGCGTTTAAAGCAGGCTACAAAACCATTTCCGACATGAGCAAGGATCGTATTCGACGCGCGGGAAAGAAGGTAAGCGAAGCCAATCAGCAAGTGGACGTTGGATTCCGTTCACTGAAGATTGATACGTCCAACATGGCAGATGTCTACTACACACCGGATTCACTCAATAAAGGCCAAATTGACCTATTGATCGGAAATATCAAACCCGACCGCACGCCCGAAGACCTGCTGTTCCAAGTGATGCTGGATTGGGGTGTCGACCTAGCCCTGCCCATCAACATACAGTCTATTCAAGGTAAAGATGTGTTCTTTGTCGATGGCAATGCGCTGGCCGCCTGCTTCGACGCCAGCGGCAGCATCGACGAAATGTTTGTGAAAGAACTGGCCAAGCATCAGCCGCTGCGCGTGGTGTTCCGCGATGCGGGCTACAAGAACAGCGCGGTCAAGATCAACGTTGAGCAGATTTTCAAGCTCTTGTCGCCCATCACCGAAGTGAAATGTATCTGAGGGCGCGCACGATGAAGCTTAAATTCAAACATCAGCCCTATCAGGCTGCCGCCGTGCAGGCGGTCGTAGATATTTTTCAGGGGCAGCCATCGGCCTCTGATTCGGCCATTAGCTATCGCCTTGACCCTGGTAATACCAAAAACGGCATTGATGATCTGTTTGCGGTAGATACCGGTTTTAAAAATGCTGAGCTAACCCTCAGTGAGGTTACCTTGCTTGATAACATCCAACAGGCGCAGCGCCAGCAAAACCTGCCGTTGTCGGAGAGCCTGGTCAAGACCAAGGTCGCCAGGCTAAATCTTGATATCGAGATGGAAACGGGTACTGGCAAGACCTATTGCTACATTAAGGCGATCTTCGAGCTCAACAAACAGTACGGCTGGAGCAAGTTTGTCATAGTGGTACCGAGCATTGCAATCCGCGAGGGTGTGGCGAAGTCGTTGGAAATCACGGCCGAGCACTTTCAGGAGACCTACCACAAGAAGGCGCGCTTCTTTATTTACAACTCTAAGCAGCTACACCATCTTGAGAGTTTTTCTTCCGATGCCGGTATCAATGTCATGGTGATCAACGTACAAGCGTTTAACGCCACCGGCAAAGATAATCGCCGCATCTACGAAGCGCTCGATGATTTTCAGTCACGTCGCCCGATCGATGTGATCAGCGCAAACCGGCCCATCTTGATCCTCGATGAGCCGCAGCGGATGGAGGGGAGCAAGACGCTGGATTCCCTCGCAAATTTCAAACCTCTGATGGTGTTGCGCTATTCCGCTACCCACAAGACCACACACAACAAGATCCACCGCCTGGATGCGCTTGATGCCTACAACCAGAAGCTGGTGAAGAAGATTGAGGTGCGCGGGATCTCGGTGAAGGGACTGGCGGGAACCAATGCCTATCTCTATTTACAAGCCATCGAAATCTCAAACAAAAAACCACCAGTCGCGGTTGTGGAGTTCGAACAGAAACTCAGCGGTGGCAACATCAAGCGCGTCACCCGCAAGCTGGGCAAAGGTGACAATCTGTTTGTGCTATCGAACGAGCTGGATCAATACCGCGATGGGTTTGTGGTATCGGACATAAATGCCAATACGGACACCTTGAGCTTTACCAATGGCGTAGAGCTGACGGTGGGTGATGCGACTGGTGATATTTCCGAGATAGCGCTGCGCCGCATTCAGATCCGTGAGACGATCAGGGCGCACTTTGATAAGGAGATGGAGCTCTTCAATAAAGGGGTGAAGGTTCTCTCGTTGTTCTTTATCGACGAAGTAGCCAGATACCGGGACTACTCTGCTGCCGATGAAAAAGGCGAGTACGCAAAAATCTTTGAAGAGGAGTACGCTAAGCACCTTCAAGAGGCCTTTGATAATGGGTTTATGGAGGGGGATGCCCCTTATGCTAAATATCTACGCCGCATTGCGGCCGATAAGACGCACAGCGGCTACTTTTCCATCGACAAGAAGAGCAAGCGCCTCACCGATCCCAAGGTCGCTGCGCGCGGTGAAAATGCTGGCTTGTCGGATGATGTAGATGCTTATGATCTGATCCTCAAAGACAAGGAACGGTTATTATCACTCGCTGAGCCGGTACGTTTTATCTTCTCACACTCGGCCTTGCGTGAGGGCTGGGATAACCCGAACGTGTTTGTTATCTGCACGCTCAAGCATAGTGATAACACCATTTCACGTCGCCAGGAGGTCGGGCGTGGCCTGCGTTTGTCCGTCAATCAGAATGGTGATCGCATGGATCACCCGTCCATTGTTCATGACATTAACGTACTGACAGTTGTGGCCAGCGAAAGTTACAAGGACTTCGTAACAGCCTTGCAGAAGGACATTAGCGAGTCCTTGTCAGCTCGTCCGCGTGTGGCGGACAAGGCCTACTTCACGGGCAAGATGCTGAACACGAACGAAGGCCCGGTTACGGTTTCGGACGACCAGGCCACGGACATTGAGTTTTATTTGATCCAGAACGGCTACGTCGATAAAAAACGCAATATCACAGAGAAGTACCATCAAGACAAGAAAGACGGCACGCTTGAGGCATTGCCGGATGAACTGCTGTCCTATGCAGAGCAGATATTCCAGCTGATTGATAGCGTATTCAGCGAAAGCCAACTCATGCGGGTAGAAGATGGTCGCAAGCCCAAAAGACTGCAGCCCAATGCCAACTTTGAAAAGCAGGAGTTCAAGGCGCTGTGGGGGCGAATTAATCGCAAAGCTACCTACAGCGTACTGTTTGATGATGTTGAGCTGGTGAACAATGCGATCAAGGTGCTCAATGATAAGAATGCTGGGTTGCGAGTAACGCCGTTACAATACACCATTCACCGTGGTGAGCAGACCGATACGGCAACTTACGATGGTCTCAAAAAGGGTAATGCCTTCGAACTGAAAGTTACCGAAACAGAATCGGACAACGCCTCAATCCACTCCTCTGTGCAGTACGATCTGATTGGCAAGTTATCAGAGGGGACTTTGCTTACAAGACGCACCGTTGCCGAAATTCTAAAAGGCCTTAATGCTGATATCTTCGCACAATTTAAGAGTAACCCAGAAAGCTTCATTGCCGAGGCCATTCGCTTGGTCAACGAACAAAAGGCCAATGTCATCATCGAGCATCTGGCCTATGACACGCTAGAAGATAAGTTTGATTTGGACATCTTTACCACGGGACAGAGCAAACAGGATCTCAGTAAGGCCGGGAATAAATTGCAAAATCACATCTATGATTACGTGCTTACCGACTCCGCGATTGAGCGCAAGTTCGTCGAAGAGTTGGATACTAGCAAGGATGTGGTGGTATATGCCAAGTTGCCACGTGGTTTTCTGATCCCAACCCCTGTCGGCGATTACAACCCCGACTGGGCCATTTCCTTCAAAGAAGGCTCGGTCAAGCATGTGTATTTCGTTGCTGAGACCAAGGGCTCGATGTCGTCACTGGATTTACGGCCTATTGAAGCTACCAAGATTAAATGTGCCCGTAAGTTCTTCGATGAGATCAACAAGAAGTTTGCTCCAGAAAACGTGAAGTATGACGTAGTGGATAGCTTCGGTAAGCTGATGGAAGTGGTCAAGTAAGATACAAAGGATTGGCCATGTGGTGGTGAGATTATGGCGCACACAAATTGCCACCTATGCACATGGCCGCATCTGAGCTTTCGTCCGGCATCTCTTGTTTGCGTTTGTATTACGGCGTTAGTTCCCATCTGAAAACGGCCGAGCAATGCTTTGAAGTAAGATACTTTAGCTGCGATTAACTTATCTGTGCGCGTGATGCAGCAGACCGAACCAGTGTCTGAGGAACATGTAGTCATCGGCAATATTCGCATGACGATAAAGGGCGGCTTAACGTTTATCTTCGGACTTGTATCCGACTACAACAAAAAGGAAATGAGCTAATGATCCTCAGGGATATGCGAAAAACTCGTCAGGGAACCAGCCAGAATATCCAACTCCAACCGGCAGATGCGATTGTTGAGCAGGCAATTTAGCCATGGGAACTGTATCCTATCAGGTAAAAAAAACGAGGATGCTGCTAGAGCAGCGCCTCACTATTCCGTCATACCAGCGCCCCTACAAATGGCAACAAAAACACGTCAATCAACTAATTGATGATGTGTTAACCCACCAAAATAAACAGAGCTATCGCCTTGGGACTGTGGTGTTGCATCGGGATAAGTTAAATCCCGCTTATGAAGGTGAGCTCGATATCGTTGATGGTCAGCAGCGCCTTCTGACCTTAACCTTGCTTTGCTCAGTGCTCGATCAGAGTGGTGAGTTTTCAACGCCTCTGTTGGAACAATCTTTTGCTTCAAGGACTAGCATCAATAACCTTGAGCACAATGCCAAAGTCATTGAGAACCGCCTTGTGGGACTAAATGATAACGAGCGCAAATCACTACTTCACTTCGTGTGTAACAAGTGTGAACTGATCGAAGTGACGCTCGATGATTTGAGCGAAGCCTTTCAGTTTTTCGACTCACAAAATGCCAGGGGCAAGGCCCTCGCGCCCCATGACTTGCTAAAGGCATACCATTTGCGCGAAATGATGGATGCCACAGAGCAAGCGGAACGACTACATCACGTTAGCCTGTGGGAGCAGGGTGTCAGTCCGGATGATGAATCCGCTAACCTTCACCTCATTATGGGCGAGTATTTGTTCCGCCTGCGCCGATGGCTGGATGGCGATTATGGCGTGCAGTTCAGCCGCCACAATCTTGAGGTGTTCAAAGGTGTCAACCTCTCAACCTCTGATTACCACTATCTGCAGTCTCTGCTCGCCCTGGATTTTGCAGTTGAGCATTACAATAACGACCCTATCAGGAAGTGGGACAAGCAGAATAAACCTTATCCGTTTCAAGTTAATCAGTTAATAATTAACGGAAAGCGCTTTTTTGAGTATATCCAGCACTACAAATCCCTGCATCACACCCTATTTGAAGGTGACAACGCGCTGCTTGGCAATTTCTTAAAAAAACATACCCGTTACGCTGGCAGTTCACGTAAAGGGGATATGTATATTAAAAATCTCTTTATGTGTGCAGTGATGGCCTATTACGATAAGTTTGGCGACAAAGAATTAATTCAAGCCGCAACAATCTGTTTTTGTTGGAGTTACTACTTGCGCTTGCAATATCAAAAAATCGGCATGGACAGTGTTGATGGCCATGCGCGTGAGCCCCGAGGACTATTGAGAGTGCTCGATAAAGCGATCCACCCACAACAAGTCCTACGCTTTCAGCCAAAGCGTTGTATAAACATTCGTTTTCAAAATGCCAAACCCGTAGAAGATTCAATCGCTCAGATGCTGGGAGATGTAGATGCCGACGAGTAATGATTTAGCCTTGCTGACCATCGAACAGTTATTCAGCGCTAATAGCCATTATGTTATCCCTATTTATCAGCGTAACTACGCCTGGGGCGCGCAGGAGATTGAACAGCTTATTCGGGACATTGCAGATGCTGCTGAAGCCCTTAAAAATGCAGAGCAACAGGAAGACCCGAAATACTATCTGGGCAGCTTGGTGGTATATGTCAGAGATGGCGCTGATAGCGCACACCAAGGCGTAATAGTCTATGAAACGATTGATGGACAGCAAAGGTACACAACGCTGTCGATTTTGCTCGCATACTTAAAAAAAGTTGCTTGTTGCAGCGAACAAGATTTATCCCCGCTTCACCTTAATCTCGACTTTGACAGCCGTCCTAAATCAGCCCGAACGCTACATAAGCTGTTTCAACAGGATCAGAGCAATGATCCTGAAGAACCCTCAATCCGAGCGGCGTTTACTATTATTGAACGCTACTTTGAGAAAGAGGACATAGACACCAACAACTTTTGCCGATATCTACTCAAACACGTCACTATTTTACGGGTTCCTGTGCCAACAGAGACTGATCTCAACCACTACTTTGAGATCATGAATAACCGAGGTGAACAGCTAGAAAAACACGAAGTGTTGAAAGCGAATTTGATGTCAGTTTACAACGGTGAAACTGCCGCAAGAAACGGCTTTTCTGCCATATGGGATGCCTGCGCTGATATGAATCGCTATGTGCAATTGGGCTTTAGCTCAGAGGCTCGCAAAGCATTATTTGGTGAGCAGTGGTTAGGATTCCCGGCGAGTTTTGAAGAGATAAAATGCGCGATAGAAACTAATCGTGATACAGACGAAAAGCTGACTATACGGGATATTATCGAAAGACGACGCTTTCATCACACTGATGACAACGATGAAAAAGCAAAAGAGCAGCGTTTTGATTCGATTATCGATTTCTCCAACTTCCTACTGCATGTGCTAAAAGTGACAGTGGATAATGACGTGTCATTGGACGATAAAAAGCTACTTCAGGCATTTGAAATCATAAAAAATGACCGAAAAAAAATCACCCAGTTTGCTTTTAACTTGCTGAAGTTTAGAGTCTTATTTGATCGCTATATCATTAAGCGCGATCAGGCTGAGAAGTGGAGCCTGCTGACGCTTGAGTACTATGCCAGAGACAGGAATTCGAGCTTTAGCTATAACAACTCTTTCGATCAAGATGAACTGTCTGGTGTAAATAAACAACTAGCGATGATCTTGTCGATGTTCCATGTCTCCCACCCTGCCTATGTTTATAAGCGATGGCTCAATCGCTCACTGGCCATTTTGAATACTCTGGCTTTGGGTCAACTGAACGTTGACGGAGCGGCTTACCTCAGAGAGCTTGAGCAACTCAGCCATGAGTTTTTGGCTGAGATTTGTGGTGAAAAGGAGCAATTCGATGCAGAGGCTCTGCACCGCGGTACCAGCGTACAGAACTTTGTGTTTAATCTGCTCGACTATCGTTTGTGGCGTGATCTTACTACGGGCCAATCATTCGATGGTAAAGGGCTTAATAATCCAGATATTAAGAAACACTTTGATGGCTTCCAGTTTTCGCCGAGCCGAACATCGGTTGAGCACTACTTTCCTCAAACCGATCCCTCTGGCGCAAACAAAATGGGGGATGATGTCCATCGTTTCGGTAACCTCTGCCTGATCTCACCAAGCAGCAACTCGAGACTTAGTAATTATTCGCCAGCAGACAAGAAAAAATTCTACGTCGAAACAGAACGAGCAGAGAGCCTAAAACAAGCAATCATGATGAGCTATGAGGAATGGGGACCGGAGGGACAAGGCTTTAAAAACATAGCAAGCCATGAATACGCGATGCTGACATTGCTCAAAGAGCATCGAGATATGACCCTACCAACCAGGAAATAATGTGTGCAACTGTGTTTTATAATATCAAGTGTGATTACAATCGCTGGCGATGCCATAGTGCCGTTGGCGGTCTCAGCTCTGAACTATTTGAAAACCAAAACCTTGATTAAGGCTGTGCCTACCTTACGTTAGTTGGGACAGTATGTTATATAACCAAATTAGACGTCAGGGTTCCAATATTTGTGGAATCCTGAAAAGCTTGATACCTGCGACCGAGAATGGCTGTGAAGTATTTAGATCACTGGTGATGATACAGTGATCCGATTGGACTGTGTCATAACATCTCCTTAATTTTCGCAAAATTGTCACGGATGTCTAAATGGAGTCGAACGATTCAGGCGGAGTAGCCGCCAAGCACGGTTTCTTATTTCAGGACTGCGTAGCCGCTTACCATGTCACCCGAATGCTTCGTGACAAGACTATCCGCAGTGTGCGCTGCGAGGTCACAGACGATATCGACATTGTATCTGATGGATACATCGACTTCGTTCAGGTAAAAAGCACCGGCAAAACACGTTGGAACATTTCGGACATCGTTCAGAATTCAAAAGGTGCTGATAAAAAGACGATCCCCTGCAGTTCAATTTTGCACAAATCAATGCAGTGTGAGTCTGACCTGTCCCTTGGACGTAGGTACTCCATCGTCACAGAGGAAAAGGTCAACAAAACCCTGGAGTACTTGACGATCAACCCAAACGCCCGACTAGATAAGCCAGGTCGACAGGAACTCATCGATGATCTCAACAAACGCACAGACAATTTTTTAACAGACTCAGGTATAAGCGTTCCAGATTGGATCGATGCGGCTACATGGGAAGTGTTTTCATCCCTGCGAGAACTTGAACTTCTAGGGATCAAGAACATACGGCTGGCCTCCCATGATCTACATGGGGTCATTCTCAGCTCCGAGACCGTCGCCGAAGACATTTGGTGCCGCATCCTTGATACTGTGACGCGCAAGGGCGAGCATTCTCGACGCATTCACAGTGCGGATGACAAGTCCTACTTACGACCAGACTTACTTAAGTGGTTCAAACAACGTGTCGAAGATGACCAGTCTCGGTCAGGCCGCAAAATCTACGTAAAACGGGACTTGCCCCACATCCTCATTCCATTTAGAGCGCCTATGGCTTCGGTCTGCGCTAAGCGTAAAGGCCAAGTTCTACATCAACAATACTCGCTTAAGAAATACCGCTACAAGCACATCGCGGATAACGTCTGCCAATGGTTGGATGAGGTCTTTCTCCGACCAAAAGAAATGTCTGATATTCATAAACTGACACTCATTGAAAAGCGAGAACGACTAAAGAATTCCGTCTTCAAATCGCTTCATGACGTCAGCGAATTCTTGGGACGAGTGTTGTTGCATGCAACGATCCGGCAGCACCACGAAAGCCAGCCTATCCCTTGCATGCTATACGTGGAAAAAGCAGGAGCCGAAAAAATTCTTGAAAACGTGCATATCGTTCGCCGCGATCCAGAAGGTGATCAGCTTTGGATTGGCTTCAGCGAGTTGGTGACTGATATTGACATTGCAGTCAGATTGCCGGAGATACGGGATCGGTTGTACGAGGACATTTCGGATTGCATCGATACAGCGCGGAGAAAGATCCTCGACATTAAAGACGATAACTACTTGCTTCGCCACGACATTGACGAAATTCTTGATGGAAGCCAACCTTTCGATGCTCACCTAGATCGTTTCACGTTTGTTCTGTTCGTGGGCTACAACTCGAACCTGCTAACCGAGCCTGAAACGCCCGGGTTCGAGGATGACCTGGAGAAGGAAACGACGGTGCTATTCGAAAAATTCGCGGCTGACCTTATCGAGGATTCGCCGTTCGCGAATCTTTGCATCCACGTGTTCATTTATCCAGCTCCGAGTCTTGAGCGGTTAACCCAATTGGTTGATGAGAAGGTGAGAGAGGTCGTATGACAGAGCTCTATGAACAGGCGAAAAATAGTCTGCAGGGTGAGGACTTCTCATCTTTCGATTACCTGTTTGTGGTTAACAAGCTGTTGTCCAATCCTGTTTCGTATGACTTGGGAAGGGACTTAATCGTACGTGCTCTCGATTCGCGCGAGCGGTTTTCCGAACACACCACAATTTTGAAAAATATGGTGAGAAAATCAGGTTTGTTCCCGTACCTCAAAAAAGAGTTCACTGGCCTGACACCGGACGACCTGAGGGTACTTGAGCTATACCGGACGCCATTCTCGGATGGTTACGTTTTCCACTCAATGCAGTTCCACATATTCGATCTGCTCAAGTCCGGTCAAAACGTGGTACTGAGTGCTCCTACAAGCATGGGCAAAAGCGCAATCGTCGATTCGTTGCTAGGCATGGGAACGTTGAAGCGGCTCGTTCTGGTTGTTCCAACCGTGGCTCTTGCCGACGAAACCCGTCGCCGACTGAAAGAGCGATTCGGTGACCGATATCAGATTATCCACCACAGTTCCCAAGTGTGCCATTCCGATCAGGCTGTCTATGTATTAACACAGGAGCGAGTGAACGAGCGTGACGACATCGTCGACATTGACCTCTTCGTCATTGACGAGTTTTACAAGTTGGCGTTCCGGCAACTGAAAAGCGGGGCCATTGATCATCAAGACGAGCGAGTCATCGAGCTCAACATTGCGTTGAGCAAACTGCTTAAGGTCTCCAAGCAGTTTTACCTGACTGGACCGTTCGTTAACAGTATTCGCGGTCTCGAAAGACTTGGATATCCGCATACTTTCGTTTCCACCGACTTCAATACGGTCGCGCTAGATGTTCAGACGTTCGGCATTAAAGCGAATGACGACGAAGCCAAGCTCAAAGCCCTGGGGGAGATCGCACACGCATGCGTCGACGCTACGATCATTTATTGCAAGTCACCAACTGTTGCCGGCCAGGTGGCGCGCGAGCTGATCAGGATTGGGCATGGCACTCTAACTAAGAGTCCTCATATCGACTGGGTCAGCGAAGAGTTCGATGCCGACTGGGATTATGCGGTCGCACTAAGAAACGGTATCGGCTTGCATTTTGGCGCGCTACCTAGAGCGCTGCAGCAATACACCGCTGACCAATTCAATGCTGGAAAACTACGTTTCTTACTCTGCACCTCCACGATCATTGAAGGTGTCAACACTATCGCTAAGAACGTCGTGATCTACGACAATCGCGATGGAACACGCAGCATTGACAAATTCACCCATGGGAACATTAAGGGGCGCGCCGGGCGCATGGGCGTTCACTTTGTCGGCAAAATCTTTTGCCTGGAGGAAATCCCGGAAGACAACCTCAATCAAGAGGTAGATATTCCACTCGGAATTCAGGACAATGATACCCCAATCAACCTCTTGGCCAGTGTTCAACCAGACCACTTGTCTGAATTTTCACAGGATCGTTTTAATGAGATCTTTATAAGCGATCGTGTTTCTATCGACCTTGTGAAAAAGCACTCATACTTCCGTGTCGAGCAGCTCGAAGTTCTGCAAAGCATGTTCGAGATGATGGATGACACCGAATTTTCCTCGCTGGTGTTTCACTGGACCCCCGCGACAAACTTCCTCAAGACCTTTGCAAATATCATTGCCAGACTGGTTCCCCATACGTTCAGTCGCAATGGAGTCCCTGTTAAGCCTACGGATGTCGTGGTCGCCAAACTTGCTGGCTATTTAAACGCTGAAAGCTATTCGGAATATCTGAAAAATCAGATCGTTCACGCACGACAGTGGGTGTCTGAAGGGGAGAAGCGCACTCTTTCCATCGCCCTCAACAATGATTTGAAGCTCATCACCAATACTTTCGGTTACACCCTACCTAAGGTGCTCAGCTTGATGGAGGATGTAGTCAAATACCACGCGTTGAAGCGAGGTATTCGCAGCAAAGTCGATTATACGCATGTCAAATTGGCATTCGAGAGTTTCCATCTACCACCAGGTGTCAATGCCTTGGAAGAAATCGGCATTCCCATTCAGACGTTACACCGACTGGTAGACTTGCTGGAATTTTCCGACCAGGCTGATGTAGATGAGTTGTGCCAGTATCTTCGGGATGCTCAGGACGTTTGGAGTCGATCGATTGGGTATGTGGATCAGTCGTTCATCAGGCGCGCGCTCGGCATTGAACAGCATTGATTTAGGTGCATTTGTGTTCCTTGGTCGGTATAAACCGTTAGTTGCTTACCGTCCTGTTAATAATGGCTTTGACCGAATCTTAGCTCACCTCGCTTGCTATTGCGCTTCCCAATTGGCAGCAAGATGGAGTTTGAGGCTAATTAGAATACGCCGCATCACCCTGAAAAAACCGTGTGGCCGGGATCGGCCCCCTGAGCAAAAGACTGGTGAGCATATTGATAAGTTTTCAGATTTTACGCAAAGCGGTTTCCAGGTTGATATTTCGCCTGCTGGCGGACAAGCCTCTGCCCACGAAAAGCCCCGGCGAAAAACTGCATATTCTTCTGCTTCGCTGGGACGCAAAATTGGGCGACTCCATCGTATCTTCTTTCTTTTTTCGCGAATCACGTAAGCTCAATGCCCGATTGACTGTACTTACGGTTAACGAGTTAGCTGAAATGCATACCAACACCTTCGGTGTGGATGACGTCATCGTTACGAATCCGCATCCAGGGCTTGGTGAACTACGCAGATTGGTGAACCAACTAAGTAATGTCGATGTCGTTGTTCATCTGGTTGGACGACTGCAACCTGCCGAAATCGTTTTTATGCGGTTACTCCGCCCGGCGAGTATCTATTCCCTTGATGATTCACTGCGCTGTGTGAATCGTAAAATGGGTTTTGCTGCAAACACGCTCAATATCGTGGAGCAGTACAAATATATTCTGCAGGATCTGGGCGCGAAAGTGATCGACACCCAGTACATTGTGCCGTTGCCTGCCGAGCTCCCGCCTGCGGCACTTTCCCCCCAAATACTTTTTAATCCTTATGCCAGCCGAAGAGACAAGGGGCTATCCCCTTCCCGGGCAACCGCAGCTCTACAAGCTATCGCCAACGAATTTCCCAGCCATTCCGTGGGCATTCTTTGCAGCCCTTCAACGCTGCACAGCGCACAGCATCTGGAAAACGCAGTTGCACGCGATAATGTAGCATTGTTGTGCGATGGGCTAACGCCCGAAAAGGTTGCAGGATATATTCGCCGCGCGCAGGCAGTTGTTAGTGTGGATACTGCCATTGTGCATATGGCTGTTGGCCTGAAAGCGAAGCTGGTGGCGATCTACCCGTTGATTGCAGGTCAACACAACCCATGGTTGCCGCCTCGCTCACCTTTTACACAAGTGATCTACAGCGAGCAACAGCCAGACACACTCCGTCGTACGGGCAAAAAAAATATGGATGCTTTTTCGCTAACGTCATTAATAAACGCGTTGCAGACTCTCTTAACGCTGCCAGCAGAAGCGAAAAACAGCATGTCGCTTAACGCCAGAGTCATCCCCGGGCTAGGGGTAGCAACGGGTACGCTGGCGCGACAACTGCCCTTAATCTGTGAAAAATTTCCTGAAGTTTCAGGCTGTTATGCCGGCACGATCAACCTTGAATTCAGCGTTCCTGTCGCAGTCGTGCGCCCTGATCACCGTACCGCGCCGCTGGCCTGGACTCCCAGTGGACGCACTACCGAGATATTCGATCTACTGCGCATTGAACTTGAATTCAGCCATTTAACTGAACGCATCCCCGCATGGCTGTATATTGCCCATAGCTCGCCACACCGCCGGACGCCGACCATTCACGAAGCAATCGCGCCACGCATTAACCTCAATGGCGCCACGCACTGTCGACTCCACTTACCCGCTGAGGCTATCGTACTGGGCGAAAGCGGTACTCAGGCAACGGAAGCTATCAATTTGTCACTTTCATCAACCCAGTAATCCGCATTAGCCTCAATATGCAAAAACAGTTTTGCCAGCAGCGAACCACCAGCTAGGAATTCAGCCACGGTTTCTCTCCGGGCTTCGGTACGCCGGAAATAGGTGTTGTAAAGTTTGAGAATGGCCACGTCGTTAATCAAAAACGCCCCGACGGCAATATCGGTGCGACGCATCACCTCGCAACCAGCAAAGTTGTAAAGAGGACAGTATCCGGGATCGATGACCTCCCCGCCAATCGGGATGGCAGCATCGGCAGCCTGGGCAATGATATTTTTGATTCTCCCAGGATTACCCCAAGCGTGATTCTCGCTCTCAAGCCCTATAGCTAAGGCTTGCGCAAGTATGGGGTTCCCCGGCAGGGACGCGAAAATACACTCGCTATGCCAGTGCAATTTATGGCTCAGCCCTGTCGGAAATAACTCAATACTCGGATCTCTAAACAGCAACGTATCCGCATCCAACCATGCCCCGCCCCAGCGATGCACAAACGCCATGCGAATGAAATCGCTCTTCGCCACAATAGCTTCAATGCCGTTCGCCAGCGTAAAGCTCAGCGGTTCAAAAGCCCAAGCTTTATTCATGATGTCAGCATTGATGTGCTCGCTTACCGTTCGCGGCGTAAGCAGAAGAAAACGATCGCCCAGAGCTCTGCGCATAGAAACCAGTGCTAGGGCAACATAAGCCGGCATGATCTGACCCGGTGCGTTTTCCCAGTAACTGACGTAATGGATAGTGTCGGACGTCATTTCACCAGCACCTTACCTTTCTCACACAACAGCCCATTTTGCATCAGATATGTTCTGAGCATCACCAGTGATGGCGCGCATGCGGGCTGAGCCAAAAACTCATTATTTAATGCAGACTTGTACAGATTAAGCCAGGTCAGCACCGGCACATTTGGCAGGAAAGCCGGTAAACTATCCCGGTTGTCTTCGCCAAATAACAGACGCAACGCACGCAAAATGGGCTGATAGCCCGGAGCAGAAAACAGTTGCGCGACGTTTTCATCCAAATGCTGCTTTACGCTCACACTGTTCAGCCGATCCTCCACCGACGCATCAGTTAATGCCACCCGGGGATCTAGCGCCACAGGGTAAATGGCACGAAATGACCGGGCACCGTTACACAGCGATTCATACAACACTTTGTCCGCCGTTGCCCCAGTCACCAGCACGTCATCTCCGAAAATGACATGCACGCCGCTCCAGCGGTAAAAATTCTCCGCTGGGATCACATGATCCTGCACGAGATTGACCCGATCGCGCTCGGCCTGGCTAAGGCTGGCGTAATTTTCACATGGAGGCGCAATCCTGGGAAGTTTAACGTTGATAATGGTGGGCAATCCTTTATGCGCCAACGTGAGATTAATTTCCTCAACTACGATATCGTAGAGCACATTGGCCGTGGAAGGCACATTACGCCAACCCGTGGTCATCATCACAACACTCTCCCTCTCCTCTTTGGCCTGGTAAAACAACCCTGACCATGAGGAGGAGGTGTCATCCAGTTCTGCGGCAAGATAGTCGATAACGCACCGCGCCAGATAGCGTATCTCGCTCACTCCACCATATTTCGCACGGCTATAAATGCCCGCCAATGTTGTCGCATCAGCACCGGTACGCATATCGCAAAATGATCCAGTCACATTCGGCGTCAGATAATGCAGCGCCTTACCACCAAAAATAGCGACGTAATCGGACATGTCGATCAAACCGCGTGCCAGCAAGTCGGTCGCGAACGCGCGAAAACCGGATTTAACATCCTGCGCATTGATCTGTGCACTGGCCCGGCGAAACATTGCCAACTGGGTTGCGAGCGGTTCGTTGTGCAACGTGTTCCACTCAAGTGAATGCAGGGTTTTTAGTCCATTCATGGTGAAGATCCTTAGCGAGACGCTGGCACAGTGTGAAATTGAAGGTCATCCAGCAGAACATCAATGCGTTTACGCTGCTGATAATAGCTGAGGGATTGAAGCCCTAATGGCTTCAGTGCCTCCACCAACTCGGCGATCCCCGCTCCGGCATCGCGCGGATCATGCGCATCGGAGCCGATGGTCAACGGCACATTGTTCCCCAGTAATTTCTCAAGCAAAGCACGGGAAGGATAGGACCATCTTCCTGTTATTTCTTTACCCGTCGTAGGATCAAGGCTGGATTTACGTAGGCCCGAAGCATTCAGCTCATATGCGATACCGCTGCGTACGAGCGACGCAATCAGCGGTTCAAAGCGACGCAAAAACACATCCTCTGGGATTGCGCGCAGTAGCGTGTCAGCATGCCCAACCGCATCAAACAACTGGCTTTCCAGCAATGCTTCAAGCTGAGCAAAGTACTTGTCCAGAAAGGAGGCTGCCGCTAATCGGGGCAGTTCCCAGACCTTCACCATCGGCTCTTCGGCAACAGTGACGTAGTGAATTGAACCGATGACAAAATCCATCGGATAGTGTGCAAGTAATCGCCGATTATAACGCTCAGTACCTGGCATATAATCAAGTTCCAGACCGCGTAGCAACGTGATCTCGCCTTTATAAGTCTGCTGCGCCTTATCAATATCGGCGAAATAGCTCTCCAGTTCCGATTCCAGCAAACGGTTCTGCGCATCCACCGGGAACGGAGCATGATCAGTGATGGTGAGTACCGTCACCCCCGCAGCAATCGAGGCACAAACAAGTTCGTCGATGGTACCTACAGCATGTTTCGAGTAGAACGAGTGGCAGTGCGAATCAATCATGCGGCCTTCCATTGTTCAAGCAACCCGGAATGCTTCCCCATCTCTTTGACCAGCCAGTAAGGATTATTGGCGGTCGCGATGATCGCGCGAAGCTGCGGGGTGTCTTCCAGCCGCGCCAGCAATTCGGTTAACGGCTGGGTATATAATGCGCGCGACAAGGGATTATCCCGCACATGACTCGCCAGATGATGCCAGTCGATCGCATCAGAATGGATATTTGCAACACGCTCGGTCTCAATACCGTACAGAAACACATCGCCGTTGGGTTTAATTGTCACGTCCATGCCATTGGGCTGGGGTGCACGGTTCAGGCTACCAAAGGTAAAAGGTTTATCCACTTTCGACTCAATCGCGGCAATATATCCCTGCAAGTCCAGATACCCCTTCGGCGTATCTCTTGCAGGATGAACCAGATTTTTGTAGTCGATGTTAAACGTGTCCACACCTATTAATAATTTGTCTTCCAGTACGCTGACTGGCTTTATGCTGGCGTTAATTCCCCATGAGGCCAGTTCACTCACCAGATATTCGCGAGTGAAGGCCCGATCGGTATCAATTGAGCGAAATGAAAAACTGAGCGATGACGGTTTTTTGCGCTGAACATAATCCAGGCTAAATCCATGTGCACGCCATTTTACTTTTTCAATATGGTGGCTATCTGAACTCAAGCGAATATTACAGGTATCACCATTGGCGGAGACAAGACGATTGATCTCATCAAAGATCTTTTCCATCTTCTCATGGCGAAAAAAACCGCTGGTAATAAACTCAAAGCTGTTGCCCCCTCGGGACAACGCCAGTAACTCATAAAAGGTATGAATGTTATTGAGCGGTTCACCTTCGCCACTCACGGAAATACGCTTTACAGATGGATCATTAATGAGCGCCGACAGGTTGTCACGTGCCTGCGTTGACAGTACCATACTCTTACCCGTTACGTGCTTATCCGCATACATGCAGAACGCACAGCCGATGCCACAGATCTGGGTAATATCTACATAAAGCAAATGACCATGTAAATCCATATATAATATTCCGCCATATTTTCGAAAAAAATTCAATTTGGTACAAATGGAACTCTTTTGTAGTGTATGTTTCAAACACCAATTCTCTGCGTATATCTCCTCGGTGCCTTTGATGTATTTAGATAGGTTCCGGGTCCGCCCCCAACAAAGCCTGTAAACGCGCATCGGCCTGCGCCCTGCCGTCCTGTAACATCGTTAATACTGCATTGTCTTCCTGCTGGAGCTGTGCACCAAACAGATCTAATCGATCGAGCATATAGACTGTTAATACAGAACCAAGGCCGGTGACGCACCCCGTCAGCGCAGCCACTAGGGTAGTGATCAGCCCACCGGGAAGAACGGTAAACATCGCGCCGAGAGTTTTGCTGAGGTACTCTTCAAGCAGTACGCCACCAATGACGAATGCGCCGCTGAGGGCAATCTTCAGCCCTGCATCTAGGGTGTGTCCATTAATTTTAAAACCGCGTTAAAAATAAACGGATAGCGCCCAGCTTAAGCATACTCAGGTAGTTTCTGGCTGTTTTTCCCGAGCGGATTGCAATTCGGCGATGTTCCTTCAGCCGAGCAAAACAGCGTTCAACTACATTACGTTTTTCGTACCTCTGATATCAAGTTTTCGGCACTTCTCCCGGCTGGCCTTTTCATTCGACTTGAATGGAATTACAGCTTTTATTCCTTTTATTTTCAAATAATAACGTAGTGAATGGCTTTTGTACCCTTTATCATCCAGCACCGCGCTCGGACGCTATTTCAAGTACCCGCTTTTTCTGATAATCCCAATCCGGTTAAGCAAGGTTTCCGCATATCGGCTCTCGTGGGCCAGTCCACCGCTCAGACAAAAACTCAGCGGTAATGCTGTGCGATCCGTCGCCAGATGGATTTTGGTGCCAAAGCCGCCTCTAGAGCGCCCCAACCCACGACAGTAGAGTTCATCGTGGTACTCTTTTTAGCCCCCGCAGCGGCTTTCAGTGCACGGACATTACTGCCATCCAGCGCGATGGCATCCCAGTCAAGGAGTTCCTTTTCATCCAACATCTGAAGTAATTTGTTGAAAATACAGTTTATGACCCCAGCTTTAGACCATCGATTAAACTGGTTGTAAATCGTTTTCCAGTTACCATAGCGCGCGGACAGATCCCGCTAGGGAGCACCTGAACACAGCCCCCCAGAAAATACCATTCATCACCTGCCGGTGCTCAAGATAGGGGCGGCCTGTTCTGGAAGCTTCTCGTTCAGGCGGTAGCAGAGGATAAACCAGCGTCCATGCATCATCGAGGAAATCGTAACGGACCACGCAAAAGCCTTCTTCCGCTCCAATATATGCTGGACTGTACAAAAAATAATTACGGGACACAGCCTATTCTCCTTTTCCTAAATAGCTGCGCCTAATACCGCTACACTTTTTCCTGACCATGTTTTCCTCCGGGGAATGGGCTGGCGGCTTCCATAAAATGGCGGACCTTTTTCAACAACTGCCACAGCGAGTAAACTGACTGGTAAATTACCCTGAACTTGGGATTTGCTTTCAACCAGCGCTGTGTTTCACGGCTTTTATGGATAATGTAGTTATCTACGATGAGCGTGATGGTTTTTGCCCGTCGATATGTGGCTTTAAGGTGTTTCTGCAGCCTGATGAACAGCGCCGAACTTTTGCTGTTGCCACCAACGTAACTGACCTTTCCTGTGTCGCTGTGTAAGGCTCCGGCAAGATAGTATTTCTCATTCTGACTCGGTGTGACCACTCGTTTTTGCTGTCCGCGTAGTTGCCAGTCTGCGCCGATTTTGAGGTTGGGATGGATATCCACTTCATCCTCATAAAAGACCAGGTGTTCTGCGCTGCATTCGCCCAGTGCTTTATGGATTGTAGCCATTTTTTCATCCTCATGAGGATCGCGGATACGCAGGGTTAGTGCTGCCCTGCGCCATACCAGTCCGGCAGAGGGCAGCCAGCGATGCACAGTCCCGGCATGCAACTAGCACCCGGTTACCTCATTGATTTTTATTACCACTAATTCGCTGTTCCAGCGTTAACGTTGATAACCAAAATCACCGGGAGAATGTTTTATTAGTTCACGTAACAGGGTGCAGATATGCTCAAAAGGCCAGCGTCGGGAGCATTCTGCGGGGAAGATCATCAATACCTGAGTGCGTAAACCAGTTAATCCAGCGACCAACGGATGAACGAGCACAACAGAGTGTTCTGACAACATCGCTGACCAGTTCCCCCCGATGAAGCATCAGCATGGCTGTCAGTCTGCGGGCATGATTTTTATCCCGCGTTTTAGGGATCATTGATCTTACCCAGCATTAGTGGACACGCGACTAAGTGAGTAAACTCTCTACCAG